>PFVB01000062.1:0-6623 GCA_002790395.1 Ignavibacteriales bacterium CG_4_9_14_3_um_filter_34_10
CAGTTGAGAATAAAATAGTAAAAATATTTTTATTTGCAAAAATTATTTTAGTTTTTTCTTTCGGGGGAATTCAATTTTAATAAACCACCATATGCATTTGTCATGCTGAACCTGACTGCCGTCAGGCAAGTTCAGAATGACGATGTTGTAAATTTTGCGTAAAGTGAATTAATAAATCACCATATGCATTTGTCATGCTGAACCTGACTACCGTCAGGCAAGGTTTATTTCAGCATCTACAAAACTTACAAAAGAAGATTCTGAAACAAGCCTGTCTGCCGACAGGCAAGTTCAGAATGACGATGTTGTAAACTTTGCGTAAAGTGAATTACTAAATCACCTCATGCATTTGTTATGCTGAACCTGACTGCTGTCAGGTAAGTTTTATTTCAGCATCTACAAAACTTACAAAAGAAGATTCTGAAACAAGCCTATCTGCCGACAGGCAAGTCCAGAATGACGATGTTGTAAATTTTGCGTAAAGTGAATTAATAAATGAGCCTGCTCTAAAAAGGTATTTTTTACGATTATTGAATTTGATTCCAAACTAAAACCTGCTTACCGAATGAATTCGTTCAGCAGGCAAGTTGAAATATTTTTTTATCAATTACATCTTTTTAGATTCGACTCATAAATAAAAAAACAATTATTTATAAAAGAAAAACCTTTTTGGCGGGAAAAAACAATTTTAATTATTAAAAAGGTTTTGCTAATGGAAAAATATGTTTTAACAAAAAAAAGGTTTTCAAATCAGAAAAATGGTTTTGAATTCATAAAAAAAAGTTTTTTAGAATTGTAAGCGGATTTTTCTCCGTAAGGAAACAAAAATCACAATTGACTTACGATATCACCATTTGACAGGTTTACCAACCGACAGACAGGGAAGTCAGCCTTCGACTTGGCTCAGGCTGACAGATATTTACTTTTCAGTCCACCCAAACGGCAAAAAATCAATGCAGAAAGTTACTGACAGGATTTGTAGGCAAAAAATCTACTAAAAATTGCCTGAAAAGGCGGTTTATTTTTAAAAAAGCTCAGTTTCTTGACAAAGAAAAATAATAAGCATATTTTTGTAAACTTTTTTATAAAAATTGCTAATTTTGGAGGCGATTAAGTGAAGCAGGAAAAAATAACACGTTTTATTAAAACTGAAGATGCTAATAGAAAATGGTATATAGTTGACGCTAAAGATCAGGTGCTCGGCAGATTGGCTACAAAAGTCGCTAGTGTGATAAGGGGAAAACATAAAGCTATTTTTACACCAAATATGGATACCGGTGACTTTGTAATTGTTATAAATGCAGAGAAAATAGTTGCAACCGGAAAAAGAGAAACTCAAAAGACCTATTTTAAGCATTCCGGATATCCCGGCGGCGTAACTATCAAGGCTTTTACAGATTTGAAGAAAGATAATCCGGCATTTATCATCGAAAATGCTGTGAAAGGCATGCTTCCCAAAACAAAATTAGGAAACAAGCTGATTAAGAAATTAAAAGTTTATGCTGGTGAGGCTCATCCGCACCAAGCTCAAAATCCGGAAATTTTAAGTTTATAAGAGGAATTAAATGGCAGATAAAATTTTTGTAGGCAGAAGGAAAAATTCGGTAGCACGAGTTTACTTACGTCATGGTGATGGAAAAGTTGTTGTAAACAACAGAGAACTTGATAATTATTTCCCAATTAAAACTTGTAGAGATGATGTTGTACTTCCATTAAAAATGACTGATACTTTAGGAAAATATGACATTTTCGTAAATGTTAACGGAGGTGGTTTTACAGGTCAATCTGAAGCTGCAAGACTTGGAATCTCAAGAGCATTAGTAAGTATTAATCCTGAATTCAGACCTGTTCTTAAGACACAAAGCCTTTTAACCAGAGATCCTCGAATGGTTGAAAGAAAGAAATACGGACAGAAGAAAGCAAGAAAAAGATTCCAGTTCTCTAAACGATAATTTTAATTTTTTAATTAATATAACAAACTAATCATACTTTCTGATTTGCCGCCTGTGTCCAACTAAAAAGGATGATCGGCAAAGTAGATGGAAGTAGAAGAAAAAACAGGAGATATAATGAGTAAAGTTGAATTAACACAACTTATCGAAACCGGGGCGCATTTCGGACATTTGACCCGCCGTTGGAATCCTAAAATGAAACCATATATTTTTATGGAGAAAAACGGGATTCACATCATTGACCTTAAAAAAACTCAACAAGCTATTGATGAAGCTTCATTAAAATTGACTGAAGTTGTTTCAGAAGGCAAGAATATTCTTTTTGTCGGAACGAAAAAACAAGCCAAAGGTGCTGTTATTAATGCTGCAAAAAAATGTGAAAGCAATTGGGTAAGTGAAAGATGGCTTGGCGGAATGCTTACAAATTTTTCAACAATCAGAAAAAGTGTTAAAAGACTTCAAAATATTGAAAAGATGGAAACAGACGGCACTTTTGATAAAATCACAAAGAAAGAGAGATTATTCATTTCGCGCGAAAGAGATAAATTAAGAAAAATTCTTGATGGTGTTGAAAATTTGACTTCTCTTCCCGGCGCTTTGTTTATCGTTGATATTAAAAAAGAATCAATTGCAGTAAATGAGGCATTGAGATTAAATATTCCGATTTTTGCTATCGTTGATACGAATTGTAATCCTGACCCAATTGATTTTATTATTCCTGCAAATGATGATGCTGCAAGAGCGGTTGAATTAATTTTAAATATTATGGCTGATGCAATTAGCGAAGGTCTTGTGAAAGCTAAAGAATTAAGGGCTGCTGAAGCGTCTGAAAGAGAAAAAAACAAAAAAGAAAATGAAGAAGAAACTGGCGATGATAAAAAAGTTAAAGTCCGTCACGTTAAGTTTGATGGAAAGCCAAGAAGAAAAGGCGGCAGAGAAAAATCTGAGCAATCTCCTGTAAAGGAACAGACAATTTCTCCTGAAACTCCCGCTGTTGCAGTTCCTCCCGCTCCGGTTTCAGAAGCTCCGTCAAATGAAACAGAAACAAAACCAGAAGTTGAATAAAAAATAGGAATAAAATGGAAATTAGTGCAAGCTTAGTAAAAGAATTAAGAGAAAAGACCGGCGCCGGAATGATGGATTGTAAAAAGGCGCTTACTGAATCCAATGGTGATTTTGAAAAAGCTATTGAAATATTAAGAAAAAAGGGTGCCGCTGTAGCTGCCAAAAGAGCCGAAAGATCTGCAAATGAAGGAATCGTAAAAATTCAGATTCTTAACGGCGGTAAAAAAGCTGTCGTTTTGGAAGTTAATTGCGAAACAGATTTTGTGGCTAAAAGTGATGACTTCCTCGCTTTTGCAGATTTAGCTTTGAACGCTATCGTTGCTTCTAATCCTGCAAATATTGATGATCTTCTTAATAAATCTTTTGACGGAAAAAATGTAAAAGATGAACTATCAGCAATAGTAGGAAAAATCGGAGAGAAAATTGAAATCTCCCGATTCAAAGTTGTTGAAGTAGAAAACGGAATGTTCGTTGATTATATTCATCACGGATCAAAACTTGGAGTGATTGTAAAGTCTGAAAATACGGATGGAGTTGATGAAGTCAAATTAACAACGCTTCTAAAAGATATTGCAATGCAAACCGCAGCAATGCGACCAAGCTATCTTACCCGTGAACAGGTTCCTCAGGATGCAATTGATAAAGAAAAAGATATTTATAAAGAACTTGCCAGAAAAGAAGGTAAGCCTGAAAATATTCTTGAGAAAATTGCAGATGGAAGACTCGGTAAGTTTTATCAGGAAGTTTGTTTGCTTGATCAAGCATTTGTGAAAGATAATTCAAAATCAATTTCGGCTGTTATTGCTGAGTTTAATAAAGAAAATTCGTCTCAAATTAAACTTGCAGATTTTATCCGATATCAACTTACTGATGAAAAAAAATAATTTATTACGAAGGTCTTATTTTTCAATAAGACCTTTTTTTTTATATTTAGGTCGGAATTATGAAAGAAAACATTAAATACAAAAGAATACTTTTAAAGCTCAGCGGTGAATCACTGATGGGTGAGAAAAATGGCGGCATTGATCCCAAAATGCTTGAATATTTTGCGCATGAAATTAAGAAAATTTTCGATCTCAAAATTCAAGTTGGGATTGTAATCGGCGGCGGAAATATTTACAGAGGATTGAGTGCTTCTGAACAGGGAATTGATCGGGTTACCGGTGATCAGATGGGAATGCTTGCAACAGTGATTAATGCACTTGCTTTGCAGAATAGTCTTGAAAAAGCCGGAATGTACACGCGGTTGATGAGTGCGATTCAGATGAACGAAATTGCCGAACCATATATTCGGAGACGAGCAATCAGACATCTTGAAAAAGGAAGAATTGTAATTTTTGGTGCAGGGACGGGACATCCTTATTTCAGTACTGATACTGCTGCATCTCTTCGTGCAGTGGAAATTGAAGCTGATGCAATTATCAAAGGGACTCGCGTCGATGGTGTTTTTGATTCTGATCCGGAAAAAAATTCTAACGCTGAAATGTTTTCTGAAATTTCCTATTCAGATGTGTTGAACAAAGATTTGAGGGTTATGGATTTAACCGCAATCAGTTTATGCAAGGAAAATGATTTGCCGATAATTGTTTTCAATATGAACAAGAAAAATAATCTCCTGAAAGTAATTACCGGAGGGGAAGTTGGTACTGTGGTTGGACATAAAGAAAAAAAATAGAGGTTAGTTATGCTAAATAATCTTGTTTTAGTTGATTTAAAACATAAGATGGATAAAACCATCGAATCATTTCGACTAGAAATAACTAAAGTGCGAACAGGCAAAGCAACTACTGCACTTTTAGATGGAATTAAAGTTGACTATTATGGAAATTTAACTCCATTAATGCAGGTTGCAAATGTCTCTGTGCTTGATCCGCATACTTTATCGATAACTCCGTGGGATAAATCATTGGTGCATGCAATTGAGAAGGCGATTTTAATTGCTGATTTAGGATTGAACCCGCGCAGTGACGGTACAAATTTGAAAATTCCTATTCCTCCATTAAATGAAGAGAGAAGAAAGGAATTAGTAAAATTAGTTAAGAAATTTGGCGAGGACGCTAAAATTGCTATCCGAAATGTACGACGTGAATCTAATGATAAATTAAAAAGATCTGAAAAAGCTAAAGAGATTACTGAAGACGAACTTGAACTGATTGAAAAAGAAGTTCAAAAAGTAACTGACAAACATATTGAAAATATCGATGCAATGATCGTACAAAAAGATAAAGAAATAATGACGGTTTAATTTCTGTAAAAAAAATCAGGCTGTCTCAAAAATAATATATAATGTTAAACTATCCGATAACCATCAACTGATGGACGGATGTTGAAGTGTTCCTTGGTTCCCAACTTTCGATAACTGAAAGGTAAAGACTGCTAATTAATGACTTTTGAGACAGCCTCTTTTATTTTAAAAAGTTTTTACTTTATAAATAATAATTCTATTTTTACACATCAAAATATTTAAGAATCCTATTATAAAAATTAGGGGAGTTTTTATGAGCATTACAAAAGAAGATGCCTTAAGGTATCACAGTGAAGGACGAAGGGGTAAGATTGAAGTTGTTGCTACAAAGCCTTGTTTTACCGCAAGAGATTTAGCTTTGGCTTATACACCGGGTGTGGCAGATCCTTGTCTTGAGATTAATAAGAACGAAGATGATGTGTACAAGTACACTGCAAAAGGAAATCTTGTTGCAGTTGTATCAAATGGTACTGCAGTGCTTGGGCTTGGTGATATTGGTGCTATTGCCGGAAAACCTGTTATGGAAGGAAAAGGAGTTTTATTTAAAAGATTTGCTGATATTGATGTTTTTGATATTGAATTGAATTCACATGACCCGAAAGAAATTATCCGTGCTGTTCAACTTCTTGAGCCAACATTCGGCGGAATTAATCTTGAAGATATTAAAGCTCCGGAGTGCTTCGAGATTGAAGAAGAATTGAAACGAACGATGAAAATTCCCGTATTTCACGATGACCAGCATGGCACTGCAATTATTTCATGTGCATCATTAATGAATGCGGTTGAAGTTGCCGGCAAAAAAATGCAAGATATTCGCATTGTTGTTTCGGGTGCCGGGGCTGCTGCTGTTGCTTGTTGTAATTTGTATATTCTTGCAGGTGTGAAACGCGAAAACATTAATATGTTTGATACAAAAGGATTAATTCACAAAGATCGAAAGGATTTAAATAAATATAAAGAAGCTTTTGCGGTTGAGAATAAATACAAAGATTTAGTTGATGCTATGAAAGGTGCAGACGTATTCGTTGGTTTATCGAAAGGAAATATTGTTTCGCAGGGTATGGTTAAATCTATGGCAAAGAATCCAATTGTTTTTGCAATGGCAAATCCCACTCCGGAAATTTCCTATGAAGATGCACGTGCTGCGAGAACAGATGTAATTATGGCAACCGGCAGAAGCGATTATCCTAATCAGGTTAATAACGTTCTCGGTTTTCCGTTTATTTTCCGTGGTGCGCTGGATGTTCGTGCAGTAGCAATTAATGAAGAAATGAAAATGGCTGCTGTAAAGGCATTATCAAATTTAGCAAAAGAGCAGGTTCCTGATGTTGTTATTAAAGCTTATGGCGGGAAAGATTTTA
>PFVB01000062.1:6638-18828 GCA_002790395.1 Ignavibacteriales bacterium CG_4_9_14_3_um_filter_34_10
TGTTGCTCCTGCAGTTGCAAAAGCTGCTATGGATACAGGAGTCGCACGGGTTCAGATAACTGATTGGGATGCATATCGCGAACAATTAAAAGAGAGACTTGGATTTTCACAGGAAATAGTTCGTTCTGTAATTCACCAAGCCAGAAAAAATCCGAAAAAAGTTGTTTACCCTGAAGGCGAAGAGGAAAAAATTATTCGTGCTGCAAATTCTGTTTTTATCGATAATATTGGCAATCCAGTTCTCATTGGAAATAAGGAAGTCATTGAAAATAAAATAAAAGAACTCGATTTTGATCTGAAAAATTTTGAAATTATTGATCCAAAAGATTGCCCGAAATGTGAGGAATATTCAAAAAAATTATATGAAAAACGAATGAGGAAAGGAATCACATTAAGAGCAGCAAATGAACTGATTCATAATCCGATTTATTTTGCATCAATGATGGTTGATAGTGGTGATGCCGATACTTTGATCGGTGGCTTAACAACGCATTATCCTGAAACAATTAAACCTGCTTTGCAATGTATTGGCGTAAAAGAAAGCAGCAAAGTTGTTGCAGGAATGTATATTGTAATTATAAACAGAAAAGTTCTTTTCTTTGCAGATACTACTGTGAATATTAACCCGACTGCAGAAGAACTTGCCGATATTGCAATAACTACAGCCGATACAGTTCGAGTGTTTAATATCGAACCAAAAGTTGCAATGCTTTCATTCAGCAATTTCGGTAGCAGCATTAATGAAGAATCCGAAAAAGTTGTTCGTGCTGCAAAAATTGTTAATAAAGTTCGTCCGGATATTATTTGCGATGGTGAAATGCAAGCTGATACTGCATTGGTTTCTGATATTCTTGCAAAAGAATTCCCATTCGCAAAAATTCAGGGAGGAGCAAATACTCTTATCTTCCCTAATTTAAGTGCCGGAAATATTACCTATAAATTATTTGAGAGAATTACAAACGCAACTGTAATTGGTCCGATTTTGATGGGAATGAAAAAACCTGTTCATGTTTTGCAGCGTGGTGCAACCGTTGATGATATTATCAATATGACTGCCCTTGGTGTCGTTGGTGCAAATCTGAACGACTAATTTATTTTGTGAGTAAATAAAAAAGTTAAAAATTGTCAGTCTTAGCTAAGCAAGGACTGACAATTTATTTTAAACCTTTCTTTCATAATCTAAAATCAATTATTCGGTGTAGAATTGTCAAAGGATTTTTGCCGTCGATTTTTCATCTTCTTATTAAAATATTCTGCTTTCATTATTATATTTAATATGTGTTAATTAAAGTTTTGAGATTAATTTGATTAAAAATATTTTGTATCTGATTGGAAGTTTTATCATCTTTTTCCTTGGGATTGTTTTTTACGGAATATTTTTGGCAAGAACAGCTGATTCCTTAAAAAGCAGTTTATTCAAAAGAGGGATTAAAGAAATTACAAAGCCTGTCATCGTTATTGATAAATCAGACTATAAACTTTCGCTATATTCAGATTCAACTTTAATAAAGAATTATAAAATCATTTTGGGTAGGGTTTCGAGCAAAAGGATTGATATTCGTTCAACGCCGATTGGTATTTATAAAGTTTGTAATAAAATTGAAAAATATAAATATCATAAATTGATTAAGTTGAATTTTCCCAACTCATCATGCGCTACAGAATTATTTATGGAAAAGAAAATTTCGAAATTGGATTATAAAAGAATTATCAACACAGAAACTTCGAATGATTGTCTTCCTGATGAACTGCAATTTATTGAAAATTTTGGTCTGCAGGGAATAGGTGAATATGATTTGATATTTAAAAATCTTCCATTTGTATTTAACTGGACGAACGGCTCTGTTGCATTGAGTAATAATGATATTGATGAATTGTTTTCGGTTTGCCATATCGGAACACAAGTGACTATCCGGGAATAATTATGCGCAAATTCGGAAGAATATTTTTATTTGTTTTTCATTTCTTGCTGGTGACAAATTTTTATGCACAAGAAAAAATTGAAATTGATGGAATAGCTTTCTCCGGGAATCATTCCTTTGCTTCAGGACAGTTGAACAATCTTATTAAAACGAAAGAAAGTCCTGATTGGTTATTCAAGTTTCTTAATAGTGCCATTGGAATTGGTGAGGATCCGGTGTATTTTGACTCTACTTTAACGCAAGTGGATTTATTAATATTAAAAAATTTTTATATTGATAACGGTTTCTTCAAATCATCTTTTGATGTGAAATATGAAAAACTTGATGAGTCCAATTCAGTCAAGATCAATTATGTTATAAAAGAGAATAAATCATTTAATTATAGAAAAATTGAACTGAAAGGCATTGATAAATTACCACCTGCTTTTAAACAAAACATTTTTAGCACCGCTCAGATCGATACTAATGCTCGATTTTCTCGGCAATATATTGAATCGTTAAATAATGAAATAATTCTGTATCTCCGAAACAAGGGGATGATGCTTGTCAGCGCTGATCCGATTAATATAAGAATTGATACAGTCAAAAATAAAGTTGATATTAATTTAAGTTATCGTACGGGTGAACAATACAGGATAAGTGAAGTGAGAGTTGAAAGAACAGGTCAGGGAAAAGATCTTGTAAATGATGATTTGATTATTGATATAGCGAATATTAAAAGCGGTGATATATACAATTTTTCAAATTTGCAAAGAATTCAACAAAGATTATATCGTACAAACATTTTTACTTCTACTCTGGTTTATGGCGTGACTGCCGATACAAATAAAAATTTCGTGCCGATAAACATTACGTCTGATATTGGTTTGTTGCATGAATTTTCTCCTGAAGTGATTATTAATAACGAAGATAACCGGTTTAATCTTGGTCTAAGTTTTGGTTTTATGAAAAAGAATTTTCTTGGTGGTGCCCGGAAACTGAACATTAATTTGTCAACTGCCTCGCAAAATATTATTGATTTTTTTAGTAATCCTGCTATTAATGATACAACTGTAATTGGTTACGCTGATCTTCGTGCTTCAGTTGAGCAGCCATATTTTTTCGGACTTCCGATATTAACAAAGTTTGAGAATTATGTTACTATTCAAAAACGAAAAGATGAATTTAATACGACAATTTTCGGATCAAAACTAAGTTTTAATTTTGAACTTCCGGAAAAAGTGTTTCTCTCTTCCTTATCAACTTATGTTTATTGGGAGTTGCTGAATGTCAATTTGAGGGAGCATTATTTAAAGAGTTTCTACACGGCAGTTGTTGAAAGATTGAATAGTGTTTTTCAATTGTCCCCAGCAGGCATTGATTCACTTGCAGCGGTTTTAGCTAGGAATGCCAAGAAAACTGATAAATCACAAAATTCTGTTATTGGAGTTGAGTTAGGAGCAAATAAGACTGATAATGTTTTATTCCCAACGCGAGGTTTTTCTATTTACTTAAAATTGGAGGAAGCAAATTCAATTCAATATCTTCTCTATCGCGTTTTTAACTCCGAGTTTACAGAACCTCTTTACTATAAAGTTTTGTTAAACTCATCTGCATTTTTTCCGGTCTATTATGATAAAAAGAAATCATTCGGAATGAAATTTTCGGTCGGTTATATCCATGCATATCGTGGGAATGAAACTGGTATTCCATTAAATCAAAGATTTAATGCAGGCGGAAGTAACTCGGTAAGAGGCTGGAAATCAAGAGAATTATCACCGCCTTTTTTGTTGGGTTTTTCCTCGCTCGATGTGGTTTCTCCATCTGATCTTGAAGCAATAAGCAAGAACAATGCAACTCCTGGTGGTTTTTTCCTTTTTGAAGGTTCGGTTGAAAACCGGTTCCGTCTTTTTGGTGATGTAGGAGCAGCTCTCTTTTTAGATTATGGCAATGCGTTTTTAAGTAAAGATTATTTCAGAATCGATAAACTTGCAGTTGCCTCCGGATTAGGATTTCGGTATTACTCGCAAATTGTACCTGTACGGTTAGATTTTGGCTTCAAAGTTTATAATCCTGATGATAGAAGAGCTTTTTTTACGCGACTAAATGATGTGGGCGGTTTTTTTAAGAATTTCGAATTCCATCTCGGAATAGGTGAAGCATTCTAATATTTTAATTCTTTCATTGCTTCGAAGATTTAAGTAAATTTCACTCCAAAAATTTGAGAATTATATGATATCAAGCATGACGGGTTATGGAAAATCAATCGTAACCAATAAAAATTTTTCCGTTGAAGTTGAAATCAAAAGTATTAATTCACGATATCTTGATTTATCTTTAAAAATTCCGCGTTTTTTAGCTGACAAAGAATTTGAGATCAGAAATTTTTTGAAAGAAAAAGTTAAGCGAGGCAAGATTTCGCTTAGTGTTTTTATTGAAAAAAATGGACAGTTGAACGGCTTTTCGAATTTGAATCTTGAAGGTCTTGAAAGTATTTATAGTATGCTTCTCGATATTAAAAACAAATTAAGCCTAAAATCTGAAATTACGATGGAAAATATTCTTCAATTCCAATCTGTAATTTTCTCTGAAGATAAAACTGAAAATCAATCGGAATTCGAAATTACATTAAAAGCTATTTCGATAGCTATTGATGAGATGGACAAAATGAGATCAACGGAAGGAAATCTGATAAAACAGGATTTGACTGATAGAATTGATACTATCAGCAGCGCAGTTGATTTGATTTCAAAAAATAATCCTGAAATTATTTCTGCTTATCATTCGAGATTGGTAGAAAGAGCCTCCGAAATTTATAGCGAATATCAATTAGATAAGGACCGGATGAATATGGAACTAGCGTTGTTATCGGAAAAGTATGATATCACAGAAGAGTGTGTGCGTTTAAAAAGCCATATTAGCCAATTTATGCAAACGATTAATAACAGTGAAGATGCCGGAAGAAAGTTGAATTTTATTCTGCAGGAAATGAATAGAGAGGCAAATACAATAAATAGTAAATCTATTTCGACTGAAGTAACAAACTATGGAATAAAAATAAAAGAAGAAATTGAAAAAATCAGAGAACAAATTCAGAATATAGAATGACCGTGAATAAAAAGGCAAAACTTTTCGTTTTTTCAGCACCAAGCGGATCTGGCAAAACTACAATTGTCAGATCATTATTAAAATATTTCCCCGAACTTGTTTTCTCCGTTTCAGCAACAACAAGAAAAAAACGATC
Organism: Ignavibacteriales bacterium CG_4_9_14_3_um_filter_34_10; assembly: GCA_002790395.1. Taxonomy (GTDB): domain Bacteria; phylum Bacteroidota; class Ignavibacteria; order Ignavibacteriales; family Melioribacteraceae; genus UM-FILTER-34-10. Next base: position 11,784 of record PFVB01000062.1, read on the forward strand.
AACGGAAATAAACGGTAAAGATTATTTTTTTATTTCGGAAACCGAATTTGAAAATAAAATCAAGAATGATGAATTTGTTGAATGGGAAAAATTTTACGATTATTATTACGGAACCTTAGTCTCTTTTATTGAAGATAAACTTGGTAAATCTCAATCTGTTGTTCTTGAAGTGGATGTCAAAGGGGCTTTGAGTATAAAAAAATCTTATCCGGATTCAGTATTGATTTTTATTATGCCACCAAGTTTGGAAGAACTTAAAGTCAGATTACTGAATAGGAAAACAGAAAGTGAAGAGGATTTTAAGAAACGAATACATCGCGCAGAAATGGAATTATCATATAAAGATAAGTTCGATTATATTGTAATAAATGATAATTTAGAACGTGCGAAAAATCAGGTTTTAGATATTATTAAAAATGAAATAAATTAGGAGAAATAGAAATGGAAGCAAGACCAATCAATATTACAAACATTATTGCAAAAACAAATAATCTTTACGAAGCGGTTATTGTCGCAGCTCGTCGTGCACGCCAAATCAATGATCAGAACAAGTTGGAATATAATCAACTTGCCGGAAGTCTTTTGCCTGCACCAGATGATGAATTTGATGATAGAGCAAATCCCGACCTCGTTAAAATCTCGCTCGAATTCGAAAAAAGAGCAAAACCTTCTCAACTTGCTTTGAATGAACTTCTGACAAAAGGCATAAGCTATCGTACCAAAGAATAAGCAGCTTTCCTTATGCAAGAAGATTCACTTGTAAAAAAATCGGTCATCAACGCTCTATTACTTCAAAAAGAAATTTTCGGAGATGACCTTTTTGTAAATGTTGCATTTAATAAATTTAAGTTTAATGATTCAGAAATTATCACAGAAAAAGTAAAAGAAGAAACTCCGATATTTTTGAAAGAAAAAAGAGAGGAAAGTTCTATCGAAATTCAGACTTTAGATGAATTCTATAACAAGATTAATACTTGTTTAAAATGCGAACTTGGAAAAACCCGGAAGAAGTTTGTTTTTGGTGTTGGAAATCCTAATGCTGATCTTATGCTAATTGGCGAAGCACCCGGAGCCGAAGAGGATGCACAAGGAATTCCATTTGTTGGACGTGCCGGAAAACTGCTGACTGACATTCTTAAAGCAATTAATTTTAACAGAGATGATGTTTATATCGCAAATATTTTAAAATGCCGACCACCAAATAATCGTGACCCATTGCCGGTTGAAAGAGAAACTTGTTTTCCTTATTTAGATAAACAAATTGAATTAATTAAACCAAAAATTCTTCTTTGTCTTGGGCGGATTGCAGCGAATACATTGTTAAAAAAAAGTGAGCCCATGTCGCTTCTTCGTGGTGGAAATATTTTTAATTATTTGAATATTCCAGTTATGGTTACTTATCATCCTGCAGCTTTGCTTAGAAATCCAAATTGGAAAAAAGGTTGTTGGGAAGATGTGCAAGCTGTAAGAAAATTATATGATGAATTAGCGAATAAATAAAATGCCAAAATCTAAAGAAGCAAATTCGAATCTATCACATGTTAATACGCCGCCGTCTCTCGTTCCGGTTGAGCGAGCTGTTATCAGTGCATTACTTTTGGATAAGGCTGCAATTCCAAGAGTAGTTGAAATTGTTAAACCTGAATATTTTTATGATCCAAAGCACCGAATAATATTTAAAGCAATAATTGATTTAGATGATGCTAATGAACCCGTTGATACTGTAAGTTTATTTGAGGAATTAAAAAAGTCCGGAAAAGTCAATGATGTCGGTGGGGCGGAATATATTTCCAAACTGACTCAGGAGGTTTCTTCGGCAGCGAATGTGGATTATCATGCTCGTTTAATTACGGAAAAATGGATTTTGCGACAGTTAATAACAACCGCAAATGAAATTGCAACTTCTGCACTTGAAGAAAAAGAAGATGTCTTTGATATTCTTGATCAAGCAGAGAGTAAAATATTTTCTATCTCGCAGGAAGGAACTCGTGAATCATATAAATCAATGGATAAAGCCGTTAAAGAAGCATTGGAATTGATAGAGGCAATTCATTCAAAATCATTAACTTCAGTTTCGGTTCCATCCGGTTATTTTGTTCTGGATGATATGCTTGGCGGTTTTCAAAAATCGGATTTGATTATTATTGCAGCCCGTCCCTCAATGGGAAAAACTGCATTTGCTCTTTCATTTGCACGTAATGCTGCAATCGATCACAAAGTTCCTATTGCTGTTTTCAGTTTGGAAATGTCAACAATTCAGCTTGCAACAAGGTTAATATCAGCCGAAGCAAAAATAAATGCACATAGTATTCGTACTGGAAGATTTAGGGTTGAAGATGGAGCGAAAATCAGCAGAACTGTTCATAAGCTCAGTAAAGCACCCATTTATATTGACGATACTCCTGCTCTATCAATTCTTGAATTAAGAGCAAAAGCCAGAAGATTAAAAAACGAAAAAAATATTGGATTAATAATTATTGATTACTTGCAGTTGATGAATGCTTCGATGAGATCGGATAACCGGGAAAGAGAAATTTCACAGATATCAAGATCATTGAAGGCACTTGCAAAAGAATTAAATATTCCGGTGGTTGCATTATCACAATTAAACCGTGCGGTTGAAACCACACAGGACAAAAGACCAATGCTTTCTCATCTCCGTGAATCCGGATCCATTGAGCAGGATGCAGACGTTGTTTTGTTTTTATACAGACCTGAAGTTTATAACTTTAAGACTGATACAAAAACCGGCGAATCACTTGAAGGACTTGCTGAAGTTATTATTGCTAAGCAGCGTAATGGTCCAATCGGCGAGGTTAAACTTCGATTCATAAAAGATTTTGCAAGATTTGAAAATTTAGAATTATTGCACAGAGAAATTTCTTCTGAAAGTTCACAGGAACCTGAAGAATTTCCTATTTGATTTTGTTTTAATAATTTTTTTTATAATCTCTTGGGGTTAGTCTAATGGAAAAACTGCTCTCGTTAATAAATAAGAAAAAGAAATTTGTTGTTGGCTTAATGTCCGGTACATCAATTGATAATGTGGATGTGGCTTTAGTTGAAATCACAGATAATTGGACTGATACTAAAATTAAATTGATTGGTTTTACCGAATATTCTTACCCTGCAGGATTGAAAGAATTGATTCTTAAAAACTCAAATCAGAGTACAAGCAACGTTGCAGAAATTTCTCAATTAAATTTTTTGCTTGCCCAAATATATTCAGACGCTGTCGATTCATTAATCGAAAAGTTAAATTTCCCTAAATCAAAAATTGACTTAATTGGAAGTCATGGACAAACAATTCATCATCTTCCGGAAAGAGTGAAATTGTTTGATCACTCTGTTTCATCGACATTTCAAATTGGTGATCCTTCCGTACTTGCAAAACTGACCGGAATAATTACAGTTGGCGATTTCCGCGTTGGGGATATTGCTTTGGGAGGGCAAGGTGCACCCTTGATTCCATATTTTGATTTCTTATTGTTTCGTTCGACCAATAAAAATCGAGCTTTGCTGAATATTGGTGGAATTTCAAATTTTACAATTCTAAAAAAGAATTGCAGACAAAATGATGTGCTTGCTTTCGATACGGGTCCTGGAAATATGTTGATTGATTCGACGATGGAATATTTTTTCAGAAAAGAATTTGATTATAATGGCGAAACGGCTGCTTCAGGCAAGACAAACAAGGCTCTGTTTAATTCTTTGATCTCAAAAGATAATTTCATTGAAAAGAATCCACCAAAGTCAACAGGAAGAGAGTTTTATGGTTTTTCTTTCATTGACGATTTACTCAAAGAATTTGAAAAAGTAAAACCCGAAGATTGGATTAATACAGTTTCAAAATTTACTGCCTATGCTATTTATCGCAATTATGAAAAATTTGTTAAAAAAAATATCATGCTCGATGAACTTATTATCAGCGGTGGTGGAGCAAAAAACAGCTTTATTTATAAATGTCTTGCCGAATATTTTGGTGAATCAGTTGAAGTGAAAATTATTGATGAAATCGGAATTTCTGCAGATGCAAAAGAATCAATTTGTTTTGCCGTACTTGCGAATGAAACTATTCACGGGAATCCTACAAATATTCCTTTGACAACAGGGGCTGATAAACCAACTGTGCTTGGAAAGATTTGCCTTCCTTAATTCTTCATCAAAGAAAGTTTATTAATTAACAATTCATTTACTGACTGAGGATTTGCTTTCCCCTTTGATTCCTTCATGATTTGCCCAACAAAAAATCCCAACACTTTATCTTTTCCTGCAAGATATTGTTTTACTTGTTCCTGATTTGATTTAATAACCCGGTCAATAATTTCTTCGATAAACTTTGAATCATTAATCTGTGTTAATCCTTTTTCCTTAATGATAATCAATGGATCGATGTTCCTTTCTATTAATTCTGCGAAAATATCTTTTGCAATTTTATTGCTGATGGTTTTGTCGTTAATAAGATTAATTAATTTGCCAAGATTTATAGGAGATAACCTGAATTGATTAACTGACAAATTATTTTCGTTGATAAACTTCAGCACTTCCACCATTACCCAATTGCTAATTGATTTGAAATCATCCGAATGTTTTGCTGCACTTTCAAAATAATCAGCTAATTCCTTTGTAGAAGTTAGAATTTCACAATCATATTCAGGCAGTTTATATAGGTTTGAAAATTTTTTGCGTCTTACATCGGGAAGCTCAGGCATTTTGCTCATAAGTTCATTCTTCCAAACATCATCAATAATTACAGGCAGCAAATCTGGTTCGGGAAAATATCTGTAATCATGGGCTTCTTCCTTAGTCCTCATTATTTTTATTTCTTCTTTGTCCGCATCCCATAACAAAGTTTGCTGAATAATTTTCCCGCCCTCTTCAATAATATCAATTTGTCTTTCTATTTCTTTTTGAATTGCTTTTTCTACATTCTTAAAGGAGTTCATGTTTTTTAATTCAGTTTTTACACCAAGAGATTTATCACCAGTTAATCGTACCGAAACATTCGCATCACAGCGGAGCGAGCCTTCTTCCATATTGCAATCAGAAATATTTAAGTAAAGTAAAATTTGTTTCAACTTGGATAAATATTGAAATGCCTCATGCGGAGACTGTAAATCGGGTTCGGAAACAATTTCTATCAATGGTGTTCCACATCGATTCAAATCAACTAAGCTGAAACCGGTTTCGTCATGGATTAATTTTCCTGCATCCTCTTCCATGTGAATTCGGTTTATTCTAATAGTTCTTAAATTATTATCGGCAGTAATTTCTAAGAATCCATTTGAACAAATTGGTTCATCAAATTGTGAGGTTTGCCAGCCTTTTGGAAGATCAGGATAAAAATAATTTTTCCTGGCAAAAGAAGATTTGAAATTTATTTTGCAATTTGTTGCCAAGCCCATCATAACGGCAAACTCAACCATTTTCTTATTGATTTTTGGGAGACTTCCGGGATGACCAAGACAAATCGGGCAAACGTTGGTATTGGGTTGATCGCCAAATTTATTTGAGCAACCGCAAAAAGCTTTTGTTTCGGTAAGTAACTGTGCGTGTACTTCCAGTCCGATTACAGGTTCATATTTATTCATTCTAAATAATTCATTTTGTTTGTTCGAATATAATTAATTGTGCAATTAATCTGAAGAATCAATTAATTTATAATGAAAAATAAAAAAAATAGGCAAACATGAAACTTGATATTTTAATATTTGCTGCTCATCCCGACGATGCCGAACTTTCAATGGGAGGAACAATTGCTTCTTTAACCGACAGTGGTTTTAAGGTTGGAATTGTTGATCTAACTGCTGGTGAACTTGGGACGAGGGGAAGTAAAATTATTCGTAAGCAGGAATCAAAAATTGCGTCGGAAATTTTAAAAGTAACTCACAGAGAAAACTTATCCCTAAAAGACGGTTCAATATATGAGGATGATAAAACAAGAAAATTAATTGTAGAAAAAATCAAAAAATTTCAGCCTGTATATATATTCGCACCTTATTTTAATGATCGTCATCCCGATCACATTGCTACGAGTAAATTGGTAAAGTCTGCGATGTTTTTTTCAGGTGTCACTAAATATCTGTCGAATGGAAAAAATAATAGTAATAAAATCATTCGTCCGTTAAAATTATTTTATTATATGCAGTCATATCCTTTTGAACCTTCATTTGTCATTGATGTGACAAATTATTTCGATGTGAAAATGAAAAGTGTTTATGCATATAAAACGCAGTTTTATGATCCTGCGAGTAAAGAACCACACACATTTATCAGCGATCCAAAGTTTGTAAAATATCTTGAAGATCGGTCAAGATTTTATGGCTTTCAGATTGGAAAAGAATATGGCGAAGCATTCTTTTGCGAAGAATTAGTTGAATTTGATTTAATAAATTTTCTTAAAAAGGCGAAAAAATGAAAATAGGTTTTGTCGGTACAGGTTTGATGGGAAAACCAATGGCAGAAAAGTTACTTGAAAATAATTTTGAATTGAATGTTTACAATCGTACTTACGAAAAAACATTTGAACTCCAAAAGAAAGGTGCTAAAGTTTATAAATCTGCGGATGAATTAGTTTCAAAATCAGAAGTTGTGATTTTTATGCTTTCAGATTTTACTGCAGTGAATAATATTATTTCCGGATTTAACTTTAATGATTATAACCAAAAGCTTTTTATTCAAATGGGAACTTTATCTCCTAAAGAAAATATCTTGCTTCAAAATCTTTTTGAATCGATGAACGGAAGATTCGTAGAAGCTCCTGTTCTTGGTAGCATTCCGCAGATATTAGAAAAAAAACTTGTCACATTTATTGGCTCAGGAAAAGATGAAACTGAAAATCTCAGAAAAATATTTGAATCATTTTCGAAAGAAATAATTTATGTTGGAAAAGTCGGTAAGGCTTCTGCATTAAAACTTGCAATCAACCAGCTTATTGTTTCGGAATTGTCAGTTTTTTCAATGAGCTTAAAGTACGTTATCAAACAAGAGATTGATGTTAAAAAATTCATGAATGTTTTAAGGAACAGTGCTTTATATGCACCGA
>PFVB01000012.1 GCA_002790395.1 Ignavibacteriales bacterium CG_4_9_14_3_um_filter_34_10
AAATCGAAGTAATCTCCCATCGGAACATTTTCAGACTTCCAGCCAATTACTTTGCTGTAAAAATCACGGACTTCTTCGGCATTGTTTACCGTTAAATCAATCCAGCCAATTGAACCAATGTTTTCTTTTTCTTCCATTTGTCACCTTAATTTTTTGAATAATTTTCTACTTGCTTCCAAACTCTCAGGAAGTTTCCGGAACAGATTTTTTCGATATCATTTTCTGAATAACCTCGTTTTAATAATTCTGCTATCAGATTTGGATACATTGAAACATCCTTTAACCCATCTGGCAGTGAATCACCAACGCCGTCAAAATCAGAACCTAAACCAACGAAATCAATACCGACAAGATTTACAACATGATCAATATGGTCAGCAACATCTTTTACCGATGCAAATTTTATCGGATGAATTTTCTTGTAATCGGCAATATATTTTTTGACTTCTGCATCATCACGTTTCAAATGATTATGCTCAATATATTCACGAACATGTTTTTGAAAATCATCTGACATTTGTCTGTAATTCTGACTCACAAAGTCAGAGCCAAATGTTATTTGAATTACACCACTATTCTTCGCCAGTGCTTTTATCATTTCATCGCTCATGTTTCTCTCAAAACCGGGTGTAAATTTTCTGCACGATGAATGAGATGCAATCACAGGAGTTTTTGTTAATTCCAAAACCTGATAGAATGTCTCATCGGAAACATGAGAAATATCAATGAGCATCCCGATTTTATTCATTTCTTCGATAAGTGTTTTTCCGAATGGACTTAGTCCGTGCCATTTCCTTTCTGGGTCATAAGATGAATCACATATATGATTCCATTTTCCATGTGCTAAAGTTACGTAACGGATTCCGCGCTCAAAATATTCTTTTAGCAATTCAACAGATTCAATCGGTGCGCCGTTTTCCATTCCCATTGGCAAAGAGATTTTCCCTTCTGCAAAATTTTTTGTTATGTCATCTGATGTGAATGCAAAGTTGAATTTATCAGGATGTTCTTTCACAATTCTTTCAACAATTGCAATTAATTCATCAGCAGTTTTTTTTGCTTCGGGAGTTCCCTGTAATTTTGGCGAGATATAAATTGACATAAAAGCAGCATTCAAGTCGCCTTTTATTGCGCGGGGATAATCAAATTCTCCGGAACTTAATCTTTGAGTTACATCTTCATATTTTTCTTTTAATTGCAGAGGCAAATCGATGTGTGTATCAATGATTATAAATTTTTGTGCGAGTTGTGCTGCCTGATTTTCTGTCATTTTATTTTGTGCTTTTAATTGAATGTTCACATTTGAAAAAAGAACTATAAAAAGAATTGTAAGATTTGTTTTCATATTACCTGATATCTTTTGTTTTGTATATATGGAAAATAATAAAAATATTTTATGTTTTATCAGGAAAGTTCTTTGTCAGAAATCTTTTTTGTTAAAAAATCTGATTCCCAAAAACAAAGGAATCAAAACCCAGATTGTCAGTGAAGTGAAAATAATTAAACATCCGATAATGTTTGAGAAAAAATTATGGAACACAGCACCTGTATAGCCCATCAGTGTAACCAAATCAAGATTGATCGTTATAAAAATTCTTGAAAGGTCTATTGGATTCAAAACAGAAAGTATTATTGAAAAATATTCGAGCGGATAATCAGCAAAAGAATTGAGTGCAATCAGAAAAATCCCATCATAGATAACAGAAAGCAGAAGCCAGATAAATATTGAAAGTCCAAAGCCCAACAGTTTGTTTTCGTTGATTACGGCAATCAGCAAAGCAAATGAAATAAAAATTAAATGAAGATAAATTCCTGTAATGATAAGAGGCAAAAAAACATAAAAATCAGACAGAAAACTATTTGCGTTAAATAACAATACAGGCAGTATTATTCCTGTTAGAAATCCAATTGCCATTGGAATTAGCAAACCACTAAAAAGACTGATGTAAATTACAGGTCTTTTAACCGGGAACGAAAGTATGAAGATTATATAATCAATATTATTATAAAAATAAATTGTTCCGTATAAAAGTGAGGCGAGTGGTACGATGAAAAGTACTGCATTCATAAGGTTAACAGCAGCTTTTGAGGTTTCGTGAGTAAACGATAAAGAAACATAAGAGGCTGCAAAAAAGAAGATGAAGTAAAAAACAATCCATTTGCTGCTAATATTGCTTTTTGTCTGGAATAGTGAAATTTTAAAAAGCATTTTTAGTTTTTCATTTTGATCCATTTTGCCAAAGCCTTTTCTAGTTTTGTCTCATTTGTCAGGTTTAATAAATCTTTTATTAAGCCGAAGTGGTTTAATTTGCCTTCTGAAAGCAAAATGATATTTTCAGCTATTGATTCAAATTCACTGAAGACATGAGAAGTGACAAGTATTGTTTTTCCTTTTTGATTTTCACCAATAAGTTTCTCTTTGAGAATATTGCTTGAAATCATATCCAAGCCTGCTGTAGGTTCATCAAGAATTAAGATTTCAGGATCAAAAAGAAATGCAATTGCAGCATTCACTTTTTGTTTTGTACCACCGGAAAGATTAATCAGTTTTTTACTGCCAATTTTATCAATTTGAAATTTATATAAAATCTCTTCGTCATAAATTTTATTGCTTCGCAAAGATTTTACAAGTTCAAGGATTTCATTTACAGTTAAATTGGCAGGAAAACTAAAACTCTGCGGCATGTAGCCGATTTTATTACGGTATTCAAACGTGTTTCTTATGTTTTTGTTTTCAACGGATAAATTCCCGTTTACATTTACCAAGCCAAGTATTGATTTGATCAATGTTGATTTCCCTGAAGCGTTTGGGCCAACAAGCAGGTTAAATGTCTTTGGCTTCAGGATTAAGTTTATATCATCAAGTGCCTTAAGTCCGCTGAAACTCTTCGATATATTTTCAAACTTTATCATAAGTCGGTCTCATAAGTGGTTTATTGTCAATCAGGTTTTCAGGAGTAATAGAAGGAAATATTTTTTCGGCAATATCAAGAATTTTTATCAAAATGCTGTTAAGTAAAATTAACGTCGGTCTGTTCTTTTCAGAAACTACGGAAAACAGTTTTACCGGTCTGAATGGAATATCACCAATTCCGTCTTTATTTAAATCATATCCAGAATACTCCGACCAGTAATTGTTTTCAAAAAGATTATAGTTGTTTTTGCTGTTTGTTGAGATGTCAAACGTGTTGGATGAGAAGGAGTTGAACCTAAATACATTATCCATCGAATTAGCCATAAGTCGCAGTGCCCAGCCGTTTTCAATAAATTTGTTTTGTACAATATTCGTTTTTCCGCATGCTTCAAAATAAATTCCGTTTGTGTTTTTCTTAAATACATTCATTCTGATATTACTTTCGGAAATATCTTTTAATAGCAATCCGTATGAACTGCTTCCCCAGTTATTTAAAAACTGGTTTTCAGTCATTTCAACTTTCTTCGAATACATTACAGCGACGCCGGCAATATTCTTTTCAAAAATATTTTTCATATATTCACAACTATCGGAGAACATGAAGTGTAAACCATACCGTAAATTGTTTTTGCTTCGGTTCGAAATGATTTTTGAGTTTCTTACAAATTCGAGATAAATTCCATCACGATGTCCCTGAATGAAATTATTTTTAATTGTGATATTTCTGCAATACCAAAGGTGAATTCCGTTTCCCGAGAGTGTCTGCCTTTTATTATATGCGATAATTCGGTTATGTTCAATCAGACAATTTTGTGACTTTGCCAAATAAATGCTGAAAAAATTATCGTCGAAAATATTCTCTGTAATTTTGCAATCTTTTACTCCGTCGAGTTTTATTGCTGAATTATCATGAAGGAAACTCACACCCGAATTGGCAAACTTTATTTTTGAAACCGAAACCTGATTCGCCGAAATTACTAAAATTTGATTTTTATTATTTCCTGAAAATGTTGGATAATTTTCACCGATAATTGTCAAAGGCTTATTGACAAGCAGCGAATCGCAGATATAAAATCCCTTTGTTATTATTAGTGTATCAAAAGGTTGAGCAGAAAAAATACAGTTCTGCAAATCTTTGTTTGTTTTTACTGTTTTTGCAGAAAAGCTGACATAACAAAAAAGAAAGAATATTAGAAATTTACTTCCATGCAGATTTAACATCGTTCACAACACTTTCCCAGTTTAACTGATTTCCATTGTACTTTTCGCCAAAATGTTTCAAATTTTCCGCATCTGCAAAAGCCGCTAAATTTAATCCCATCGGACTTTGGATTTCGCTCTTTAAAAAAAATGCACGGGTTGAATTAATAAACTTTTCGGGAGTTACATAATCTGTCACCCACATAGAGTTTATTTCGTTCTTATTTTTAAGTAAAGAAAATGCCGCAAGACATTCGACAGAATCAAATTTATATACTTTTCCTTTTTTTGTTAGTAATTCCGCACCAAACTTCGGATTAGATATTACCATTTTGCAAAAATCGCATTCATCACTTCCGTAATTAATTGCCTCAGGTTCAGTTTTACAGCCGAAAGAAAATAAAATAATCAACAAAAACATGGACGTTTTTTTCATTTTTCTTTCCCCGAAATATAATACGAAGTAACTGCAAGCAACATTGATAATCCTATTAAATAACTTCCAGCTGCAGGCGATGAAGTGGTTTCCATATTCAATAATTGTTTCGTTCCTATTAACGGTGGCTGATAAACCATTCCGGGAACTTTTATAGGTGCATGTTTATCTAAATCATGACCGTAATCATATTCCCACATATAAAAATCATAAAGTCCTATGCTAAGTATTATCAGCAATATAATTATCCATGAAAGAACGAACGTTCTCTTTTTAATCAGTGCAGAAATCAAACCCAAAATAATCAATCCCCAGACTATGTAAGGCATAATTTTAAGTTCGGGAATATCGTCCGGCTCAATGGTCTTCATCCCAATGTAATGATTTAGTTTATTGATGTTGTGCAAATCGAATTCATTTTTTCCTGTAATTTCTGAAATCCAAATCCTGAGTCCAATTCCTTCCGGATATTGAGGTGCGTTCAAATCGATATTCCAGATTGGGACAAACATCAAAGACAATAGAATTATTGCTGAAAAAATCATTAATAATTTTGAAATCGTAATCATTTTTTTATTCCTATTAAAACGGCACAAAGAAATTCTTTGTGCCGCAACTAACATTAATTAAATTTTAATGCAACATTACTGCTTGTTTGCGAAACACGGGCATAACCCGACATTTCCTGATGTAATGCCGAACAAAAATCAGAACAATAAAAAGGAAAAATTCCAACCTGTTCCGGCTTCCAGAGAATTGTTTTTGTTTGTCCCGGCATAATTAATAATTCAGAATTACGAAGACCTTTTACCGCAAAACCATGTGGAATATCCCAATCCTGCTCAAGATTTGTAATGTGAAAATAGACATTATCACCAACTTTAATTCCTTCAATATTATCAGGCTTAAAATGAGATCTTGTAGCTGTCATATAAACATGAACATCTTTTCCTTTTCTTTCTACGCGTGCATTTTTTTCACTTAAAACCGCATTTGAATTTTTATTCTTCTCCAATTCATAAATTCTCTTGTTGTTTTTAATTAGAATTTCTGCAGGAATTGCCTGTGCATAATGAGGTTCCCCGATTGTCGGAAAATCCAAAAGCAGTTTCATTTTGTCGCCGGTAATATCAATCAACTGAGCAGACTGTGTCAACTCTGGTCCGGTCGGAAGGTATCTATCTTTGGTAATTTTATTTAGAGCTATCACATATTTCCCCCATGGATTTTTACTATCGCCACCGGGAATCATTAAATGTCCGATTGAATAATACGTTGGAATTCTGTCAACAACTTCCCAAGTTCCCAATTTCCATTTGACAATTTCGGAAGAAATGAAAGCTGAAGTATAAGCGTATCCTTTACCGTCAAATTCAGTATGCAATGGTCCCAGCCCAGGATCCTGTACTTCTCCTGCAATTACAGATTCGTATTTAATGATTGGAATGCCGTCAATATTTCCAATGAAATCTTTTTTATCAATTGCAGCAATCATTTTCGAAAAAGAATGAACCGGTATTACTGTCGCTAATTTTCCGCCTGCAACAATATATTCTCCTGATGGATCAACATCTACTCCATGCGGTGATTTTGGTGTCGGCAAATAATAGATAAGTCCGGGACAATCTTTTGGATTAAGAACAATCACACTTGTTTTTTTATTAGAAACCGACTGTTGTTTTTCTTCATCAAAATAATTGGAAAAATATTCTGCCGGCATTGATTTCCCCTTGCCTTCAGCAACGAATTTTTCAGCAGCTTTCCAATTTATCGCAGCAACAAAATCCTTGTCATTTTGAGATGCATTAATCTCCAACAATGAATTAGCCTGTTCGCTGTTGTATGATGTAAAGAAACACCAATCTTTTGATGGACCTTTTCCTGCATGAGCAAGATCATAATTAAATCCCGGCACTAAAATTTGAAAAGCAAGATTCAGCTTCCCGCTTTTAGGGTCAACTTTGATGAAAGAAATTGAGCCTTTAAAATTTTCTTTGTAAGAAGAAATTTCAACATCACGGTTGGGGATTGGCACGCTGAATCTTGTTGATGCAACACAATATTCGGTGTTTTCAGTTACAAAAGGCGAACCATGATTGCCACCTGAATTCGGAATTTCAATTATTTCTTCTGTCTCAAATGAACTTAAATTTAATCTTGCAATTCGGGGAGTATTATTTGCATTTATAAATAGCCATCTCCCGTCCGGGACGCCATCAGTTTGCGATAATTCCGGATGATGTGCGTCATCCCAAGGAATAAAACCAAGGCTGGTCTGCAGCATTCCTTTTGATTCTTCTGAATAACCATAGCCTGTTTCCGGGCTTTGTGCAAAAACATTAATGACCTTAAATAATCGTCCTGAAGGCAAGCCATAAACAGAAACATGACCGCTGAACCCTCCGGACATGAATGCATAGAATTCATCTTTATCGCCCGGGGCAACATAAACTTTTTTTGCTGCATCATCCGAACCAAGATTGTTTGACTGCGAGCAATTATACAATATTGCTGAAGAAAATACTGTAATTGCGAGTGCAAAAATTATTTTGATTTTCATATACTCCTCCTTGTTATTTTGATTCTGAACGCAAATATTCAAGTAACTTGCGTGTATCTTCTTGAGTTACATTTTGGAATGTCATTTGTGTTGCATGAATTCCGAGTAGTTTTCTTGCTTCGGGGTGTCTCTTGGTCATTTCTTCCGGATTGAGAATCATATTCATTATATATTCGTTTGTACGTCTTTTGGTAACATCTCGAAGGGCTGGTCCTGTATATTTTTCATCAAGTTTATGGCAGGACATACATTTTGATTCAAAGATTTTCAATCCTTCAGCCGCCATCTTCTTGTCAATTTCCGCTGGTATGTTCAATTTTTCTTTTATTGGTCCAACCCCATTTTCAAATTCAAATTCAGTGAGACCGAGTTTTGCAGCGACTTTTGCTTTGAATGATTCGCTTGATGCAGATTCTTTTTTTTCTTCTCCGCCTCCACAAGCGGTTACTATTAGTGTAAACAATACAAATAATACTACACTTTTATTTTTCATTTTTTTTACCTCTATTTTTGTTTTTAAAAGAACGTTTTGTCTTATTTATGATTAAAAAAATTAATTGAAATAATCTTTTCCTTGCTGGAAAATTTTTTTATAGAATTCAGACCAAGTATCGCAGAAAGGACATTTTTCGTTTTCTATTTTACTTAAATTGAATAAACATGATTTGTGTTTCTTGGGCGAAAGATTTTGTATGATCCGTTTAAGAGAAATGTTATGATTAATTTCAGGGAAATGAAAACCTCCGCCCTTTCCTTTCTTTGAAAAAATAATTTTCTTCCGTGCCAATTCCTGCATAATTTTTGCTGTCGATTCCTTCGGAATTTTCAATGCACCGGCTACTTCTTTTGCTGAGAGAAAATTTTCTTTCTTATTTATTGAAAGATATTTTATTATCATAATTGCATATTTGGTTTTTTTTGTAAACATAACAAGAGTTTAATTTCCGATTACAAAATAATCAACCTGATTTTGTTTGTCAAGGGAAAAAGAAACAGGGTCATGAATATCCTGTTTTAATTGCTTATTTCTGCTCTCATTTCATTATCTTTGCTAAAAAAAATACAAACTTTGGGAAAATGCTGAGAAGATATTTATATATAATTTTTGTAGTTATTGTTTTATCAGTATTAATATTTCTGTTAAGGAATTTCAGACAGGAAAATAAGTATGAAATTAATTCACGAATTTCTGTTGCAACAACAATAGTTCCTTACGCTGATATAATAAAAAATATCGGAGGAGAAAAAATTATTGTTGAAACACTTATTAAACCTGGACAGAATCCGCATTCATTCGAACCGATGCCAGAGCAGATAAAACGGGTGAGTCAGTCTCAAATTTATTTCCGGGTTTCGTCAGTTTTACCGATTGAAAATGCACTGATTCCGAAAATTCATGAATTCAATCGTACAGTTAAAATTATTGACCTCTCTGCAAATGTTGGGATCAAAAATAATGATCCGCATGTCTGGCTCAGTCCAAAACGAATGCAGTTGATTTCCAAAACAATTCTGGATGAACTTGTTTTGATTGATAAAAAGAACGAAGAATTTTACATAAAAAATTACAATGGGTCAGTTAAAAAATTAAAGCATGAAGATTCTCTTCTTGCTGAATTATTATCAACCAAAAAGCAAAAGTATTTTGTAGTTTATCATTCAGCGTGGCAGTATTTTTGTGACGATTACGGACTACAGGAAATAGCAATTGAGGAAGAAGGAAAAACGCCGCAAATGAAACAAATGAAAGACAAAATAAACTTGCTGAAAAGTCTCGGTGCAAAAGCAATTTTTGCCGATCCACAGTTTGACATAATGCCTGCAAATACTGTTGCTTCTTCAATCGGTGCAAAAGTTGAATTTCTGAATCCTCTTCCGCATAATTATTTGGAAAATTTAAAAGATATTCGCAAAAAATTAAATGCAAGCATGAAATGAACAGAGCAATAGAAATTAATAATGTAACAGTCAGAATTGATGAACAGCTGATTTTGGACCAAATCAATATCTCTGTTTATTCAAATGAATTTTTAGGCATAATCGGACCAAACGGCGGCGGAAAAACTACATTGCTGAAAACAATTTTGGGATTAATTGGACCCGATTCCGGATTTGTAAAAATTTTTGACGATGAACCGGAAAACCAAAGAAGAAATATTGGTTATGTTCCGCAATATAACAGTTTTGAAAAAGGTTACCCGATAACTGTTGAGGAAGTTGTAAAAATGGGCTTTGTTCTCGATAAGCATTTTGACAAAAAAAAGCTGACTGAAGCAATGGAAAAAGTTGACATTCTTAATCTTCGGGATAAACTGATTGGAAATTTGTCGGGCGGACAAAAACAAAGAGTATTGATTGCCCGTGCACTTGTTTCAGACCCTAAAATATTGTTGCTTGATGAACCGACTGCAAGCATTGATTCTAAAACGGGAAAGTCAATTTACGAGCTGCTGAATAAAATAAATGAAAGCATGACAATCATACTTGTTTCGCATGATATCGGAGCAATTTCAAGTTATGTAAAAAAGATTGCTTGTCTAAATAAAACAATGATTTATCATGATGATAAAGAAATCACAAAGGAGATTCTCGAAAAAACTTATGAATGTCCTGTTGATTTGATTGCACACGGTGTTCCGCACAGAGTTTTTCATAATCATTAGAAAAATATGACAGAAATTTTTGAATATGAGTTTATACGAAACGCAATTTTTGCAAGCATACTAGCTTCAATCGCTTGCGGAATTGTTGGTAGTTTTATTGTTGTGAAAAGACTGACATTCATCAGCGGCGGAATTGCACATACTGCTTATGGCGGAGTTGGACTTGGATATTTGCTCGGAATAAATCCATTGTTTGGTGCAATATTTTTTTCGCTGATTGCAAGTACCGGTATTTCAGTAATGCGTTCAAAAAAAAATCAGAGCGAAGACACGTTAATCGGAATTATGTGGGCATTAGGAATGGCTCTCGGTATTATATTTATTAGTCTTTCTCCGGGCTACGCTCCCGATTTGATGAGTTATCTTTTCGGAAATATTCTTGCAGTTTCACTCCTTGAAATTTATTTGATGATAATTCTGAATATAATTATTGTCGCAGTTGTAATGATAAATTTCAAAAAACTTCAAGCCATAACCTTTGACGAAGAATATTCAAGGGCAATAGGAATAAATGTTGATAAATATTATTTTATTCTTTATCTGCTGATTGCGCTGACTGTAGTTCTGTTAATCAAAGTTGTCGGGATAATTTTGGTTATTGCATTATTGTCAATTCCGGCTTCGATCAGTCTGAATTTTACAAAATCAATTGGCAGAATGATTACTAATGCTATTTTTATTGGTGTTGGACTGATGCTGCTTGGTTTATTTTTATCCTATTACTTAAATTTGCCTTCAGGTTCTGTTATTATTATTGTGTCATCTATAGCGTATTTGCTGATTTATTTTTATAAATCAATCGAAAAAAGGAGAGAAAAATGATAGAGTGGAGTGTCAGTCCGGAAATTTTAAAACTTGGTCCATTCAGTCTGCGATGGTACGGACTGTTATTTGCAGCAGCATTTTTAATTAGTTTTAAAATAATGACAGGCATATATAAAGCCGAAAATAAATCAGAGAAGGATTTGAATGACGGGCTTTGGGCTGTTATTCTTGGCACTGTGCTTGGAGCGCGAATTGGTCATTGCCTTTTTTATAATCCGCTTTATTATTTGACGAATCCACTTGAGATTTTGCAAATATGGAAAGGCGGTTTGGCAAGTCATGGAGCAGCGGTTGGCATTTTAACTGCGATTTATTTTTATACAAAAAGCCGAAAGAATATTTCTTATATCTGGATGATGGACAGGCTTGTAATTGTTGTTGCTCTTTCCGGAATGATGATTCGAATCGGAAATCTGTTTAATTCAGAAATAATAGGAAGACCGACAAATGCTTCTTGGGGATTTGTATTCACGGCAATTGATGATGTCCCGCGTCACCCAACGCAAATTTATGAAGCCCTGGCATATTTGATTGTATTTATGGTTCTTTACCGGTTGTATAAAACAAAAATCACTGAACTTAAAAAAGGATTTATATTCGGCTTGTTTCTGATTCTGGTTTTCGGGTTCAGATTTTTTGTGGAATTTCTGAAGGAAGACCAAACTTACTTTGAAGCTTATCTTCCGTTAAATATGGGACAGATACTCAGCATACCACTGATAATACTTGGTATTTGGCTGATTGTACATAAGACGGAAACATATAAAATGCAATTTGAAGAGAAATTATGAAAAGTAAATTATATAAATTTTTAATTCTCATTTCAGCACCGTTAATGTTTTTTGGGAGCGGAGACAATCAGAATAAATATGATCCAAACACGGATATATTAAGATTTAAAGGCGAATATCATTTGCGAAATATCAGACAACTGACATTCGGTGGTAATAATGCTGAAGCTTACTGGAGTTTTGAAAATAAGCAATTAATATTTCAAAGCGACTGGGATAAGATTAATTCGCAGGGCTGTGACCAGATATTTAAAATGAATGCCGACGGAAGTGAATTGCCGAACGGTGAAAAATATCAGCTTGTTTCGACCGGAAAAGGCAGAACTACATGTTCATATTTTTTGAAAGACGGCAGAATTATTTTTGCATCAACACATGCTAAAAATGAAAAATGTCCGGAAACAGTTTCTTTCAAAGACGGGAGATATGTCTGGTCAATTTATGATTCATACGATATTTACATTGCAAACAGTGACGGTTCAAATCTGAAGCCGTTAATCAAAGGAAAAGGCTATGATGCCGAAGCAACCGTTTCTCCTGACGGTAAGTATATCGTTTTCACTTCGACCAGATCGGGCGATTTGGAATTATGGCGGTATGAAATTAAAACTAAAAAATATAAACAAATAACAAAGACACTCGGTTACGATGGCGGTGCTTTTTTTTCATACGATTCAAAAAAAATT
>PFVB01000203.1 GCA_002790395.1 Ignavibacteriales bacterium CG_4_9_14_3_um_filter_34_10
AAAGCAACGAAATTGCAATTATGAAAGCAACCGGAATTAGTCTTTACAAGATGCTGATACCTCCATTATTTGCTTCAATAATTGTCGCTGTGCTCTTAATACAGTTTAATAATAATGTTTATCCTAATGCCAATCATGAAGCCAGAGTGTTGGGGCAGGATATTTCCAGAAAAAAACCAACATTATCTCTTGTCCCTGGTGTGTTTTCGCAGGATGTTCCTCCCTATTCAATTTTGGTTCGCGATATTGATAATCTTAAAGACGAATTATACAGGGTCACGATTTATGATAACTCAGATTTCCAAAACCCTAACATTATAACTGCAAAGAAAGCAAAACTTTATTTTTCAAAAAGTCAGGATAAATTAATTATGGATTTGTGGGACGGAGAAATACATACTTCAAACATAAATTCAAATAGAACTTATAGAAGGATAATCTACTCTAAGCATAAAATAATTATGAACTCAGAAGATTTTTCTTTTAAAGAATCAAGTTCGAAAGATCTTTCACGAGGCGACAGAGAAATGAGTGCAAGTAATATGATGCAAATTGTTGACAGTCTAGATGTTTTGAAGAATCAATATTTGAAAGAGTTACAATCTAAAATTACGAAGAGCATTTCAATTGGGAATCAAGCTTCAAGTATGCAAAACAAAGACCACCTTGCACTTAATCAAATTTATCGTATCGTTGAAGACAAGATCACAAATGCCAAGTATTCAGTAAATGCAAGTCTTAGCAGGATTATTTACAATACTAAAACATCAAATAAATATTGGGTAGAAATACACAAAAAATATGCGCTCCCTGTTGCTTGTATAATTTTCATTTTGATTGGCGCACCATTAGGAATGATGACGAGGAAAGGCGGCTTTGGAGTGGCTGCGGGAATCAGTTTGATTTTCTTTTTAATCTACTGGTCGTTCTTAATTGGCGGAGAAAAGCTTGCAGACCGCGGAATGTTATCACCTTTTTGGGGAATGTGGAGCGCAAATATTGTTCTGGGAATTTTTGGAATTTGGCTGGTTATTAAAAGTGCAAAAGAGACTGTCACTTTAGATTTTTCTTTTTTCAATAAATTTATTCCTAAGAGTTGGCGGCAAATGAGGGAAGATGATCAAGTTAATTGATAAATATGTTATTAAACAGTTTGTTCAAACAATAATATTTGGACTGATTACTTTCACACTGATTTTTGTTATAATTGATATGATGGAGAATCTTGATGATTTTATTGATGAAAATGTCAGATCAGGAATTATTCTCCAATATTATATTGTATTCATTCCGGAAATTCTACGCTTGATGCTTCCTGTTTCTGTTTTGCTTGCAAGTTTATTTGTGACGGGAAAATTATCAACTCAAAATGAATTGACAGCGATTAAAGCCGCAGGTGTCAGTTTATACCGATACATGATTCCTTTCATTGCAACATCATTTATAATTAGTCTTGGAGCTGTTTACTTTGGCGGTTTTATTGTCCCCAAAGCAAATAAGCATAAAATATTTATTGAAAGACAGTACTTGAACCGCAATTTTGTTGCACTTGGCACAGATATTTATTTTCAGGACAGCAAGACAAGAATTGTAAGTATTGGCTCATTTAATACAAATACAAATCAGGCAAACAGAATCAGCATCCAGGAATTTAACGAAAGAGATTTCACTAAAATGATTCGGAGAATTGATGCACAGCGAATGAGTTATGATTCCGCAAGTCACGAATGGATTTTAATTGAAGGTGCAAAACGTAAGTTTAATGATACAAAAGAGAATTTGGAATTTTTCTCTGCGCTTCCAATTAAGAATTTGAATTTTTCACCAAAAGATATTTTAAAGAAGCAGACAAAAAACGAAGAAATGACATTGAGCGAATTAAATAAATTTGCAAGTGATCAGTTGAAAGCAGGAAATGATCCGACAAGAATTCTGATAGATTATCATGCACGATTTGCTTATGGTTTTGCATGTGTAATTACTGTTTTATTTGGACTTCCATTATCAGCAAATAAAAGAAAGGGTGGAATTGCACTTCAATTTGGAATTAATTTGCTCGTTACATTCATTTATTTATTCTTTATGAATATCAGTCAAGCCTTCGGAAAAAATGGAGTGTTAAATCCCTTTGTGACTGCATGGATGGCAAATTTTATTTTCCTTGGGACTGCACTTATTGTAATCTCAAGAACACAGAAATAACAAAATTTATTTTGTCTTCATCACAAACACATTATCCCAATCATCTGCCGAAGGATAATTTATATAATAGTTGCACCTTTCAATATAAACTTTACTTGGTCCGTCATCCGGAATATTTTTCAGCACCTCATTAAATTTCATTAATGCATCATTAAATTTTCTGCTCTTATAATAATCTAATCCGAGCACGTAATCCGCAAGTCGATTAAATTTATTTATTGCAAACTCATCATTCTTCATCCCAATTAGCTCAAAAACTTTCGTCGGTTTTAATTTACCTTTCACTCTGATATTATCAAGCTCGCGTACAATAATTTTATCTCCAATTGCGTTGAATACATTTTCACCAACCATTATGAAAGTATTATATTGCTTATTGGCACCTTCAAGACGTGAGGCAAGATTAACATTATCTCCCATCACTGTGTAATCAAATCGAGTTTCTCCGCCAATATTTCCAACAACTACTTCTCCGCAATTTATCCCGATTCTTACTTGAAGTTGTTTTGCTTCAGGTAATTCCCAAATGGCTCTTAGTTCATCTAATTTTTTTTGCATTTCAATTGCAGTTCTGCATGCAAGTTCCTCGTTATTATTAAGTTCAATTGGAGCACCCCAAAAAGCCATCACTGCATCCCCAATATATTTATCAAGAGTACCTTTATTTTTCAGAACAATCTTGGTCATTTCATTTAAATAAGCATTAATAAAATTAACAAGTTCTGTAGCCGATAATTTCTCTGAAAAACTCGTAAAACCGGCAATATCACTAAAGAGAATTGCTATGTTTCTTTTCTCACCACCTAATTTTAATTTCTCCGGATTATTCAGAAGCTCTGTTACTAAATCACCGGTAACATAATGACTGAACATTCCTTTAATTATTTTTTTTTGTGATCTTTCATTTAAAAAATAAAATGAAGTAATTGCGAAGTAAGCAATTAAAACCGAAATAACTGTTCGTATGAATGTTATTATATAGTTGTGTTCGATAAATAAATAAAATGAAATTCGATAAATAAGCCAAATCAAGAATATAATTAATGCGGCATTAACAATTTCAATTAACCAATGTGAACTAAACTTTAACTCCTTAATTAATGACGAACCCCAAAAAACGATTACAAAAATTAAAAGAATTGTAAATGCTTCAGACGTTTTTGATTGCATAAAAATAAAATTTTTCCAAAGTACATTTTGAATCATGTTGGCATGATACTCAACTCCATACATTTGGTTTTTAACATCAATGCCCTTTTTCTGAAATGAAGTTTGAAAATAATCCCTATCTTCAGGCTCAGTCGAACCAATGAGAACTATTTTATCTTTGAATATTCCTGAGTAAAGCAAACCATATTCAGAGTTATCCCAAAGATTAATATCCTCACCTACTTCATCTTCAGTTTTTGTTCTGAAATCTTTATCATCAATTACATCAATAAATTTAATCCTCTTAAATGTTGCATCAGGACCGTAATAATTCACAAGCATAGAATACGGCGTGTATTTGGGGATATAAACCTTGTTATAATCAAAATGCGAGTTGGAATTTTTGGAACAATAAAACGGATGTTTCCCGAGATATTTATTTAGAACGGCGAACGAAAATGTAGGAATATATTTTAATGTGCTGACTTCGCTATAAACATAAGGTAAATAGCTACGGAGAACACCATCATAATCACGAATGGTTTGAACAATTCCAATGGAGCTATCGGCTTCAAAGAATATATTTCCATAATTTTCATTTTTTTTTCTAATAATACCAACGCTTGATGAATTTGATTGATCGTAGATATCTTCCTGAAGAGATTCCTGTTCAACATTGATTTTGCCCGCAACAACAACATTCTTATATTTTTTAATTGCGTTAAAAAGCTGTTCATCATTCGGTTCATTGTACCGATTATCCGGATTGGAAAAAACCACATCGATTCCAATGGCTCTTACTCCGGCTTCATTAAGATTCTCAATAACTTTTGCATAAAACCAACGAGGATATGGTCTTGAATATTTGGACGGTATCTGTTCATCGGATTCTTGATTCAACTCCAAAATAATTACATCTGCGGAATCTTGTATATTAATCTCACCACGCTCTGTAAATCGCTTATCAATAAACTTCAAAGCAAGTTTTTTTATCGGATCAATTGAAAAAAAATATTCCTGAGTGAAAATCAGAGCAACTAAATATGAGAATCCAAATATCAGTAATTTAGTTTTGTTGGACTGTATCCACTTAAAAAATAATTTCATAAAAACATTAGATGCTATAATTCAATGTTAAGCCAAATATTGAATTTGTTGCTTGATCAGGCAATCGATAAACTCTGGCTTGAAAAGTTGCACGTAGCTGCTGTGAAAAAAAATACTGTGCAATCAAGTCAAAGGCTTGTCTTTTAAAATCACCAAAGCTTGGACTGAATGTTGCCGACACTTCTAAATTATTCTCCAAGATCCTGTACTTTCCGCCAAAGGAAAGAGTGAAATAATTATAAATATTTTTTGTGGTTATTGAATCAACAGCTTGTTGCAAATTGCTTGAATAATAAATAAAGTTAAAATATGAAGTCAAGTCTGATGACCAATAACTGCTTAGTGACCAGTTTGACGAGAAATAATTCGCATCCATATTCCTTATACTTTTATCATCTCTTGCTGATGTAAAAACATTTAAAGAAGTGCTATGTTTAACACTCCACAGAAAATTATAAGACAACCTAACATTAAACTTATTTGTTGCATTGTTGACATAATGAATCGAGTCCGAATTTTTAATATCATTCTCATTATTAAATCTTGTATAGCCAAAAGTAATATCAGGGAAATCGGAACGTGTGAAAAAAGAGACAGAAGAATTAATCGTACGGTAATTTGTTGTGCTGAGTTTTGTCTTCTGCAAATTATCATTGAGATTTTCAAAACCAAATGTCAGAAAAACTTTATTATCAATCATCCTAAATCGATCAGAAATGTTTATGCCTGCAACATCTTTTCTCAAGTAATCCTGCCCGAAAGATGTATAATCATTTCCCCGATAAATATAACTTGTCCTTAATTGATTATCAAAATAATTTAACTGCATCTCAGCCTCTGCACCAAGCGATGACAATTCCTGCGGATTCAATGGACCAATATTTTCATTTACTGTGATAAATTTTCCCATCACTTTTTTAACATCTTTGATTGAACCTGGATCAATATTCAGAGTGCTACCTTCGCCACCGAAAAGCGAATCGATTTCAGAATCGCTTAAAGTGCCATCGGTAATATCTTTATTGAATAATGAGAATGCCGATTGCCCTCTGAACAAAATTCTTTGATCATCAAAAGCAAGTTTTAAGTCCGTTCCAATCACAACATTCTCTTCTGGCTTTGATCCAAACTTAATTGATTTTAAATCATCCTTTGAATGTAAATATGTAAGTCCAAGTTGAAAATTTTCTCCTTTACCAAATGAAGGTCTGACTGCAAAAACATTACGATTGAATGTTCCAAACTCAGCCTCTGCAAACGGGAAACCATATTTTGAAGAATCAACTGCAATTATGTTTGATTGAAACGGCTTATTATCGGCACTATAAAAATTCAGAAGTTTACCATTAACACCGCGATTAATTTCACCATAAGCAGCGTCAATATTTAAAAATCCAAAAGCAATCCCACCATTAAATCCACGAACTCTTTTACCATTCATTATTAATTCAGGAAAAACCGGGTAATTATCGCCTGCTTTCAAATAAAGCCAATCACTATAAATACCCACCGAGTATCTGTTTCTTGGTTGGGACTTAATATTTTCTTCACTTGTGATATATCCGTAACCTTTCATCGTCCAATCATAATATGTTGAAGTTAAATTTGCAGTAAAATTATTATACATTGTTGATAGTGAACCAAAACTTTCATTTCGTGATTCAGCCTGAAAATCAGCACTCCAATTTATTCCTTCAATATTTTGAACTTCTTGATAATTCTTTGCAACAGAGAAATTTCTTTCTACTTTTGAATAAAGGCTTCCATCCTTATTAAAAATTGACACAATCAAGTTTTGATTTCCATACGATATTATTTCAGGAAAATTGTTGGGATTGAAAACTATTACATCTCCACTAATGATCGATTTAGAAGTGATATCCAAATTATTTAAATATATTTTTGTAAGACTTTTATCAACATCATCCGAAACTTTCATTAAAGAGACCGAAACAAAAAAATCATCGATCGATAATATCTCTTCCTCAGCAGGAGAAAGTATTATAATCTCTTTTTCCTTTTCTGACTGTGAATAAATTGTCACTTCAATTGGGGTAGCTTGCTGAGGAATTCCGGTCGGATAAGTTTCGATCGTGCCGTTATTAAGTGAAATCACAAAGTAATAAATGAGCATAGGCAACCTCACTTCCGATGCAGGAATTTTCAACGAAGCTGTATTGCCAATAATTTCCATTTCCTTCACTTTGAATTGTGACTCATCAAAATTTCTATAAGCAACTTTAATGGAATTAATTAAGGAGGGCTGCAATAACTCGGCAGAGATATAAAGTGGAGAATTTTCCTTAGCATTCTCTACTTTTATATTTGTGAGAGTATTGCTGATATCTTGTGCTTTAACATTTTCAAAGATTAATTGAAAAGAAAACATCACAATCATCATATAAAAGTTTATAGATAAGTAATTTTTCACTTTTCCCTTAAGCTTATTTAATTATTCTTCTTCCGGTAAATATTTTATTTCCAAAACTCCATCAGGCGTTTTAATTTTCAGCGTCTTCACTTCTGATTGTCTCGATTTTTTTAATTTATAGCTTTGTTCAGAATTTATTTCTCCTTTCTGAATCAAACCCTCAGCAGAAACCGATAATGAGCCTCCCGCAGCAACTTGTCCTTTTTCTTTCTTACCCATTAATGCTTCAACTTGTATTAATCCTTTTTCACAAATAATATTTGTTGAACTGTCTTTTTCAACTTCAATGTAACCGGAAGTTCCTCGAATTGAGGCAACAACAGTTGGTGTAGTAAATTTGAATTCTTCATCCGGAGCTTGTTTATTAACATCGAAGTGAACAGTACCTTGTTGAATCAATGTGTTTTTATCCATTTTTTTATTTTTCTGAGCAGCATAAATATTAGCAACACAATTTTCACGCACAGTTAAAACGCCGGAATTATCAGTAAATTTTATAATTGCAAGCGACTTGTATCCGGTTTTAACTTCCATTCCATCGAATAAAATATCACCTGTTTTTGATGTCACCCAATCTTTTTGTGAATCCTTTTGCATTACTTTATTAACAGTTTTTTTAATAACTGCAACCGGAGTATCGGTAAGATTTGAAGAACCAAAAAATGCAGCACAAATAAAAACAAATACGATCAAATTTAAATTTTTCATATCATCCCCCCTTAATTACTTTGATAACTAAAATTTATCAATGCACCGGGATTGGTCCGAAGATATTTCAACAAATTATTAAGCTCATCATAAGTTACAACTCTGCCTGTTTCATCAGTTATTACTATATTAGAAAAAGTTAATTGCCCCGATTCAATCATTTTTAATAACTGAGCGCCATTGACATTTTGAAAATTCATTGATTCATCATCTTCATTAAAATTTTCCCGCAAATCATCTAAAACATTATTCATCAAATCACCAAAGTTCTTTGTCAATTCTTGGCCTTCTTCAGTATTGTTTGATGTCAAATAAAAATCAATAATATTCGATGAATAAATTTCTTTCTCTCCGTTCGTTGATGGCACTAAAGCAGCAACTCTCAAAACAACTTCCTGCCCTGGCAGCCATTGCCGATCTAATATTTCAACAAGATTTTTACTTGTAACCAAACCAACATTTTTATTATTAATTAATGGATTTGAAGAGTTCAATGCTTCTTCAAGACTTTGGTTTTTTGAGCGTCTGACATTTGCCAGAATCTTATAATACTTTGCACCCTCGACAGCATCCCAAATAGCTGTCACTCCACCAACGTCATTTTGACTTAGCATAACCGGTGATTGAATAAAAAATGTTTGTGTCGGGTTAGTGATTTCAATAACCTTTGAAGTAGTGACAACTTCTCCATTGTTGATATCACGCAGTGAAAGATTAATCGTATATTTTCCTGAAGGCTTTCCCCGTTTTACGTTTTCATCCATTAACGTTTGATTAGTTTGAGGTGCTAAGAATATAATCTTTTTATTAAACTCCTGATTCGAAACAACTTTTACCCCACTGAACGGATGAGATTCAAAACTTATAATCTGCCCATTTTTATTGCCGTCAGGACTATTCCAAAAAACATTACCTGATAATGCCACCTCATCATTTTCAGGATATTCCATCGTAATTTGCAAAACCAATGGGATTGAAACCGCATCAAAATTCCCTTTGCCAAAATTTATAAATGCAGTCAAATCTAATTGAGATAAGTCCTGCAATATCTCCAAATCAATCTGAACTTGACTTTGAGCTGTCATTTTAATTGGGTATGTACAAATTTGTATCAGAAAAAACAATATCATGAATTTCTTTTTCATACTAACTCCTAATTTTATAAGGATTAATTCTACCGGAAAAGTACGTTTCACTTAAATCAAAAACTATGACTTAAATCAATAAAGAGAAGCAAACTCAGAACAAAGATAGAAAAATAAAATTTTATTAAAAATTTAATTTACTTTTTCTTTTCTCGGGGTATTTGAAAATCCAAATTGTGGCGGATTCTGTCCTTCGATTTTTATCTCACCAAATCGTGTTTCAAATTTTTCGATATTTTCTTGCAATGCCCTTAAAAGCATTTTTGCGTGTTGAGGAGTTGTAATTATTCTTGCGTGAACTTTAGCTTTAGGAACACCGGGAACAACACGGGTAAAGTCAATTATAAATTCAGCAGGCGAATGAGTAATTATGGCAAGATTTGAATAAATTCCTTCTGCTTCTTTCTCGCCTAATTCAATATTTATTTGCTGCGGTTTTATTTCATTATTTTGATTCATTTTGTTTTACCCTCTTAAATATTGGAATTAATTCGAAAAGCCTGTCACATATGGACAGGCTTTTCATGAAATTTATTTCCTAAATTGATCTGCTTTATCAAAAGATTCCTGAGATTCTTTTGTCATTCCAAGATTAGCATAAACTTTTCCTAAAAAGTCCCAGATTTTGAAATCTTCTTTATTTATTTCCAAATATTTTTTTAATGGATCAAGAGCAAGCTTAAATTTTTCGAGATATGTTTTATCATCCTCATTTTTTTCAATTGATTTTTCCCTCAATGATGTTCCCCATTTCAGATAAGTAACACCAAGATTATATGAAGCATTTGAATATGCAGGATCAATTTCAATAGCTTTGTTAAATTGCTCAACAGCTTCTTCAAATTTATTTGCACCGAGCAGTAACACACCATAGTTGTATCTGTAATATTTATTATTCGGATCTTTTTTTACGCCGCTTGCAAATGCATCCATTGCAACATCAAGTTTATTCGAGTTAATATATGCATTTGATAAAATCATCAAAAGGTCACTGTTATCACCATGCACTTTTCTTCCCTCTTCAAGAAGCGTGATGGTTTTTCCATATTCTTTAATTGCATTCAAACTATCATTCTTATCTTTGGAAGTTGAATATTTATCCAATAAAACATTACCTTTTTCAAAATATAATTCGCCAAGCATAATGTATGCATCAACAGAATTTTCTAATTTAATAATCTTCTGCAAAGGTTCAATTGCATTATCTTTTTTGCCAGCACTCATATAAGCAAAAGCCAAGTTTTTATATGTGCCAGCTGAATCGGGCTCACACAGAATCGAGTTGTTAAAAGATTCAATAGCTCTATCATAAAAAACTTTTCCTGAATCCGGATTAGCTGCTTTGGTTCCTTTGTTGAACATTCCAACGCCCTTATTAAAACTTTCCTGCCAATAATATTTCCTTGAATTTTCAATATCTTTTGCAAATTTTGGGCTGATTGCAAGTGATTTTTCAAAATTAGAAATCATATCTTTTATATTGCCTTGTTCACCTAAAACATAACCCAGTAAATAATATCCCTCATCACTTTTGGGATTCTTTGACACTTCTTTCTCTAAAGACTCCTTTGCTTTTTGCATATTTTTTTGCTGGATATAAAGTTTTGCACTGGTTATTTCAGTTGATGAGCATTGAAATGCTGCAAAGCCAAATACCATTGCTAAAATCACAACAAACGACAAAACACGTTTCATTATTTCTCCTATTAAATAAAGTTTAATTTTACTATTGAAAACTTAGCCAATTACGAATGTATAGTCAAGATTTCTAATTTTCTATTAACCAAAATTGATTTTATACTCTAAAACCAATATTTTAAGAAGCAAAAAGGAGAATACTTTGAAAACACATGAAATAATTAATTCTGTTCCTAAAGTATTATTGCACGACCATTTGGATGGCGGTTTAAGGGCATCAACCATTATTGATCTTGCTAAAGATATCAAATATCACAAACTACCTACAAATGATCCTGAAGAATTACAAAATTGGTTTTTTGAAGGTGCAAACAAAGGTAGTCTTGTTGAATTTTTAAGAGGCTTTGAACATACCTGCGCAGTCATGCAAACTAAGGAAGCACTTGAAAGAACTGCGTATGAAATGATTGAAGATATGGCAAAAGACGGTGTTTGTTTTGTTGAAACACGATTTGCACCTGTGCTTCATTTGGAAAAAGGATTGCATTACGATGATGTTATGGAAGCGGTATTATCAGGATTAGAACGCGGGAAAAGAGATTTTCAAGTAGGTTATGGTGTGATTTTATGTGCTCTCAGAAATATGAAAAACTCATTGGAAATTGCCGAACTTGCAATCAATTATCGTCAGCAAAATGTTGTTGGATTTGATCTTGCCGGGGAAGAAGGCGGTTATCCACCCAAAAAACATATTGAGGCTTTCCAATTTATTAAGCGAGAAAATTTCAGTATAACAATTCATGCTGGTGAAGCATTTGGGAAAGAATCTATTTGGCAGGCTATACAATATTGCGGTGCTCATAGAATCGGGCATGCAACAAGATTAAAAGAAGATATCGTTTATGACAACGACGGAAAGATTATTAAACTTGGAGATTTAGCTCAATATATTCTCGATAAAAGAATTCCACTTGAAATTTGTCTTTTAAGCAACGTCCATACAGGTGCTGTTGATAATCTTGAGAATCATCCTTTTATGGATTTATATAAAAACAAATTCAGAGTTTTTCTAAACACAGACGATAGACTTATGAGCAATACTACTTTAACGAATGAATATACTATCGCTTCAAAATATTATGATATTAGTCTTGATGATATCGAAAAACTTAACATTAATGCAATGAAATCTTCGTTCATACCTCATGAAGATCGCCTCTATTATATTTACAACGTAATCAAACCCGGTTTTCAAAAAATCAGAGAAAAATTATTATCACTTAAGGTATAGGAAATGAAAACTTTATTCAAAAATTACAATTACTCATTCGAAAAAAATGACGCAAAAATTATCTCGACTTTCTGCAAACAAGCAATCAAACAAATGTCAACAGACGAAAGATTTTCATCTGATATTAAAGCTTATCAGTCTATAATATCAAAGATTGATACAAATGCTGCTGAAGTAAAATTAACCAAAGATGAAAAATTTAGACTTGT
>PFVB01000199.1:0-1270 GCA_002790395.1 Ignavibacteriales bacterium CG_4_9_14_3_um_filter_34_10
AAATCATCCATTTCGCGCAAATGCTCTTTCCATTTTTCATCAATAACACTAAGAACAGCAAATCGCTCCAATCTTGCCATAATTTCAGAAGTAATCATTTCTTCCTTGCGTTGATAAAATTCATGCGCAGCTTCTATAATCTTTTCTTTCAATCCCTTAATTCCAAGCTGTTCATATGTGTTTCTATCAATTTTAATATCAATCAATAGATGCTGAAGCAAATCTTGCTGAATTAACTCAATCTGAGCATCTTCATAATATTTTTCTAAAATTGATTCAACATACTCATCCAAGTATTCAAAAATTTGTTCTTTTAATCTTTCTCCTTCAAGTGCTTTTCGTCTTCTGCTGTAAATTACTTCTCTTTGTTGATTCATCACATTGTCATATTCAAGGAGTCTTTTTCGAATTGCAAAATTATTCTCTTCAACTTTCTTTTGAGCACGCTCGACAGATTTAGAAATCATTGGATGCTGAATTGATTCACCCTCATCAAGACCAAGCCTTCCCATAATCGCAGTAACTCGGTCTCCACCGAATAGTCTCATCAATTCATCCTCAAGTGAAATATAAAATTTCGTCGTGCCGGGATCACCTTGTCTTCCTGAACGGCCTCGAAGCTGTCGATCAATTCGTCTCGCTTCGTGTCTTTCCGTACCTAAAATATATAACCCACTTAAATCTTTCACACCGCTTCCTAATTTAATATCTGTTCCACGACCAGCCATATTTGTGGCAATAGTAACTGCCCCAGGCTGACCTGCAAAAGCAACAATCTCTGCCTCCCGTTGATGCTGCTTGGCATTCAAAACATTGTGTTGAATTCCCTGTCGCTTCAACATTCGGGAGATAGTTTCCGAAACTTCCACGTTTGTAGTTCCCACAAGTACAGGACGTCGAAGTTCTTTCAATTCTTTAATTTTTTCTATAACGGCATTATACTTCTCTCTTTTTGTCCTATAGATCGCATCGTCTTCATCGTCTCTTACCACATCTTTATTAGTTGGAATTACCACAACTTCCAATTTATATATTTCATAAAATTCAGCTTCTTCCGTTTCTGCGGTTCCGGTCATTCCAGCTAATTTTTTGTATAATCTGAAATAATTTTGCAGAGTAATTGTAGCAAGTGTCTGCGTATCTTTTTCAACTTTCACATTTTCTTTGGCTTCAATTGCTTGATGAAGTCCATCCGAATACCTCCTTCCCGGAAGAATTCTTCCAGTAAACTCATCAACAATAGCAATCTTACCGTCTTCAGTAACAACAT
>PFVB01000199.1:1379-9054 GCA_002790395.1 Ignavibacteriales bacterium CG_4_9_14_3_um_filter_34_10
CTTGTCTTCATTAGCTAATTCACTGTTTTCAATTTTGCTGATTTCAGTTCCGATATCGGGCAGAACAAAAAATGCTTTTCCTTCTTTCGAACCTGTAGCCAGGTCTTCTCTTCCTTTTTCTGTCAAATCAATTGTGTGATTTCTTTCATCAATTGCAAAATATAATTCATCATCAATCTCATGCATTCTTTTTGCATTTTCCCTGAGATATTCCAACTCAGTCGTTTGCATTAATTTTTTATATTCGGGCTCTGAAAAAACTTTAGTCAATTTTTTGTTTTTTGGAAAACCTCTGTAAGCGCGAAGAAGCAAAACGCCGGCTTTCTCCCGATCATCTTTATTCCCTGAATTAATTAAAGTTTCTGCTTCTTGAACAATCGAAGCAACTAGCGTAGATTGTTTTCTGAACAATCTCTCAACACGCGGTTTCATATCATAAAATGAGTGATCATCAGAATCAACCGGACCGGAAATAATTAAAGGTGTTCGGGCTTCGTCAATCAAAACAGAATCAACTTCATCAACAATTGCATAGTTATGTTTTCGCTGAACACAATTGTCAATAGAAATGGTCATATTATCTCGAAGATAATCAAATCCAAATTCATTGTTTGTTCCATAAGTGATGTCGCAATTGTAATGAAGCTTTCTTTGTTCTGAATCCATTGTATTAAGAATAACACCAATGGTAAGACCATGAAATTTGAAAATTTCACCCATCCATTCACTGTCTCTTTTTGCCAAATAATCATTTACAGTTACTAAATGCACACCTCTGCCGGTTAACGCATTTAGATAAATCGGTAAAGTTGCAACTAAAGTTTTTCCTTCACCTGTAGCCATCTCAGCAATCTTGCCTTGATGAAGTACAACACCTCCAATCAACTGCACATCATAAGGAACCATATCCCAAGTAATTTTGGTACCGGCTACTTCCCATGATTTGCCAACTAATCTTCTACAAGTGTCTTTCACAACCGCAAATGCCTGTGGCAATATTTCATCTAAAATTTCTTCATATTTCTCATCAAGTTGCTCTTCCAATTCATCAAGCTCGTCATAAATATCATGCCTTTGAATGTCCGCTTCATTGCTTTTGAGCTCATCTTTTAATGCTTCTATCTTTTCTCTGATTTCAGCAGTTTCATTACTTAATTTCTCTTTGAATTGAGTTGTCATATTCTTCAATTCTTCATCAGACAAATCAGAAAGTTTTTGATATTCATTATTGATTTTTTCAACAATGGGCCAAAGACTTTCCATCGCTTTTGAATTTTTGTCACCAAATATTTTTTTTATCAAAGAATTAAACATTCATTCTCCTTTTGTAAAGGAATGTCATTGGATAAATGACTCCTAACTTGTTAATAAATACACATTAAAGATAATTATTATTACTAAAATATATTGTTCATTTATTTTTACACTTGAAAATCAATTATGATTCATTCTCTGTAATTTCTAAATTTATAATAGACAATTTAGAATATTAACATTGAAAGATTTTCCAAACTACATAGCAAAAATAACAAAAGGTTTTTTCACTGACGAAAAAATTGACGAGATAATTGGAGCTTTTGAGACTGCTTCATCATTTTTTTATTTTGACAATGAGGCAGAAGCAAATTTAATTCGGATTATCAATTCATTATTCGATAAGATATTTTTTCTTGACGAATGCTCAAAGTTTCCTTCCCATTCGGAAATTCTTTGCGCAGTTGCATCAAATAGCAATTACCTTAGTGATATTATTGTCAGCAGCCCGGGACTTCTTTATTTATTGATTGACACTTCTTTTTTAAGTCAATCGGTTTCTTCGCGTGAAATTAAAATCCAGTACTCAACAATTACCAAAAACATTAAGACTTTTAACTCAAGAATAAATTTTTTAAAGTCTTTACAGCGCCGATACATATTAAAAATCGGCATTAATGACATTATATTCAAATCATCAGTTAAGAAAACAACAGAAAGTTTGTCAACATTAGCTGCTGTAATCAGCAAATTGTTATTTGTTGAGTGTTCAAGTATAATCGGAAAAAAGTATTCTATAAAATCTTTTCCAAACAATTACGCACTTTGTGCTTTAGGAAAATTAGGTGGAATGGAACTTAATTATAGTTCTGATATCGACTTGATACTTTTTTATCAGAACACATCTCTTGGAACTAAAACGAAGAAATCCTATCATGAATTATTAGAAGAAACAATTAAGTTGTTTATCAGATCAATGTCTGAAATTACCGAAAAAGGTAATTTGTATCGAGTTGATTTTCGATTGCGCCCTGATGGAAGTTACGCACCATTATGTATGAATGTGGATGATATGATAAATTATTATGACATACGTGGGGAAGATTGGGAAAGACAAATGCTTATAAAGCTTGCTTTCGTTGCAGGCAACAAAAATATTTTTACTTACTTCAATGCTTTCGCTCAAAAGTATATTTACAATTTACCATCGTCTATTTCGCCTCTCTTGTCGATAAAAAGAATGAAGTCGAAAATCGAAAAATTATACCACATAAAAGGAAATATTAAAACTGAACCCGGCGGAATTAGAGATATTGAATTTATAACGCAGGCTCTGCAAATTATTAATGGCAGAAATAATAAGGCATTGAGAAAATCCAATACGTTGGCGGCTATACAGCTTCTCAGAAAAAATAATCTGTTGAATAAAAATGAATCAACTTTACTTACGAATGCATATATTTTTTACAGACATGTTGAGCATTTTTTACAATTGATGAATAATAACCAAACACATCTTCTTCCCGATAAACATGAAGTGCTTGCTAAGTTAAGTTTAAAATTAAGGTTTGATAATATCGAAGATTTTAAAAACAGACTCACTTATTACCGAAAAAATGTTCGTGAATTTTTTAATGCTTTGACGAATGAAAGTGAGGACAAGAGCGAACAGGAATTAATGTTTTTCCAGGATATTCAAAAAGCAAAAAACAATTTAAGATACCTTTCCTCAGGTTCGGGCATTATTGAGCAAAATGCTTTTGATAACTTCACTTCCGGAAAGTTCGATGAAATTTCAGAAATCATAACAAGACAACTTTCGCATTGTTCTTTCCCTGACAGAGCTTTGGATAATTTTGTAAAACTCACAAAGACTAATCATGTGATTAGTTCGTGGTACTCGTATTTAAAAAACGAAAATTTGATCAGGGATATTTTGCATGTCTGCGAGTTCTCACAATTTACTATTGATAATATTTGGATGGGAAAAGAATTAAGCACCACAACTATTGCAAATGAATTTTTTACAAAGCAATCCGAGAATTTCAAAGAATTCAACCTACCGGTTTTCAGATCAATTTTAGCGGCTCAGTTTGCTTTGGGATTTATTAATGCTGATGAATTAACCCGAGCATATTCCAAATTTATTCATTCAAAACTATCACTCGAAGCATCGTTATTAAAATATAAAAACGATTTTTGCTTAATTTCGCTTGGCAGCTTAAGTGCTGGCGAAATGAATTTGTTTTCTGATATTGATTTAATAGTTGTCGTAAATGACTTTGAGAATTGTTCAAAAGTTGAACGTGAAATTATTAATTTCTTAAAAACAACACGTGAAAAACTGCAAAACACAAAAATTGATTTACGATTACGACCCGAAGGGAAAAATTCTTTCTTAGTATTCGACATTAAAAATCACTTAAAATATTTGAGGTCGCGAGCCGGCATTTGGGAATTCCAAACATTATTAAAGAACAAATTTTTATATGGGAATCATAGCTTATACAATGATTTTATATTAGGTACTGAAGAAATCCAAAAATCAATTCCTCGCCAAAGAATACTTGAAGAAAGTCGAATTATGTATGATAAATTGACAAGTAATTTCAATATTGACATAAATCTTGGCTTTGATATAAAAAAAAGCAAGGGTGGGTTTTTGACTATAGATTTCTTGCTGAGTTTTTTAATTCTTTATGAAAAAATGGAAATTAATTATCGGATAGGATTGCCTGAAAAAATAGAATTGCTTTGCAACAAGAATAATGAATTCAGTGATTTGGATGAATTGACTGGTAATTATTCTTTCTTAAAAAACATTCTTATCTGGCAGCAAGTCTTCTTTAATAAGTCAAACACAAGACTTCTTGAAGAGAGTCAGAATTCCATTTTTGCAAAACTACTTGGTTTCAAAGATGAAAAAGAATTTAAATATCGACTTGATTTTGTAATCCACTCTAATTCAAGTTTGATAAACAAATATATCTTTGACAAATAAGTGCCGGTAATGTACCTTGAGAATCTTCCACTTTTCAGAATAAAATTCTTCTTTCACTTTAATTAATCTATCGTTCCTTTATTAAATTAGTATCAAAGAATTTGAGGATTTTGTTGAATAAAATAAATTAGGAATATTTATTAGGATTGTGCATTTTTAAATCGGAGTATAAAATGAACGAAGAAAAAAATATTTCAGAAGCAACAATTGAAGCACTTACAAGAAATTTTTTCAAAGAAGCAAATTCTTATGGTTTTCAATATGAGCATTATCTAAAATTTGTTAATTTTCTCCTTGATATGGCACTTGAACCACAGACAAAAAGTACTATTGAAAAAACAATTAATGCCACAAACAAATCGCTGAATATTTCTGCTCTTCCAATCAAAACCCAAAGATTAACTATAACAAAGTTTGCCCCCAAAAATCATTTCTCTTTTTTAAAAGAATGGCTAAATGATGAATTTGGAAGATATTTTATACTTTCTCTATCGACCAATCATTCTATTACTCCGGAGGAATTGGTCTCTTCAGGCAATAATATTTTAGGGCTGATTTCCTTGAACGACGGTACACCAATTGGTCTAATGGGATTCATCAATTATAACAAACAGCATTCAAAAGCCGAGCTTAGAAAAATTATCGGTGTGCCAAATCTGAGAGGAAAAGGCTACGGGAAAGAAGCAACTTTAGCATGGATTGAATATGGGAAAAACGCACTCAAATTAAAAAAAATATACTTAAATACAATTGATACTAATATTCGGAATATCAAAATCAATGAGGAACTTGGATTCAAAGTTGAAGGTATTTTACGAAACGAAATTATTATTGATCAAAATTACCGGGATATTTTAAGAATGGGATTACTGTTCGATTAATCCAATTCATCCATTAAATCTTCAATTCGCTCTTTTGACATTTCGCTTTTCAGCATAAATGATTGTAAAAGCACATCAACTTGTTGAATTAAATTTTTCTTGAAATATTTCGGTGCATAGATTGAACCATCAATCATATATAACCGCTTGCTTTTTGGATCGAAGAAAGAATAATTCAGAAAAGGTCCGCCGCCGCTATTATCCTGAAACTTCCAAAAACCCTGCATAAACAATGAATATTTTTTATTAAAATTTACTTCACTAAGGTTTGGTTTGAATGGTGCTTCGGAAATTTTAACAAATGTCTTTTCATCAGAAGTTCTGTAAAATTTTTCTGTTGTCCTATTCCTCCAGTTGTAAAGCGAATCATAATTCAACATGTCAGGAGTAGCATTTTCAATCCATCGGATAAAAATCCATCTTTCCATATCAGAATTTACAGCCCGCCTAAGCCAAACAAAATTATCTTTTTTAGATTCTTTTGCCAATAGAAAGTCTGCCTGTACGTAAATTGTCCATGCGTAATTTTTCAGTAATTTTGCTTCAACGACTTTCTTTTCATAAACTTCATTATACAAACTTTGAGATAGCCGGTTATTCGACATTTTTTGAAAATAATAGAGCAAATTTTCTTTGTTGAGCAAAATGTTGTTCTTTAATTTTTCAATGGAAGGAGAAGTTAAAAACATTACTATCTGGTCTTTAGCCCACAAATCGTATTTGTTAAAAACAAAGACACTGTCAGCTTCTACTAATTTTTTTACATTCTTATCTAAATTTTTTCTGATATACTTTGATGTCTGTGATTCCGAATTCATCGGAGCGATAATAATGATATTTTTTCTTCTTTTGAACTTTTGAAGATTTTCAAAACTACTTCGTTTTATTGAGAACACATTTTCCGGTTGAGGTGTGTAAATAATTTTTTCAAAAGTTTCGGCAAGAACCGGCTCCAGTTGATAATATTCAGTTGTATCTGCAATTACAAAGATTTCATCGCTATTCCCAATAGCATTTTTTTTTGTATCACAAGAAATAAACAAAATAGAGACCAAAGTAAAAAACAAAACATAATTAAACCTTGTCTTCATAATTTATCCTCAGTTTGGAACGTTAGGTAAAACGATTGTAATCCCCGGCATAAAAAAATAATACAAGATTGACATAGTAATGCACATCGTTAGGGGGATAGTAAAATTATCATCCGCCCAACCGAATGAAATATTTTCTGCAATTGCACTTGCTGCAACGGCAATAAAACCAATTAGATATTCCGGTAATCCGCCATTAACTTTCGGAGAAGCAAGGATAACAATACAGCCAGCTATGAAAAATGCTAGTGTTCCTTCAAAACTCTTTGATAAAAACTTATGCTTACCCCATTTTCTTCCGATCAATGCGGCGGCAATATCACCAATAATTAAAACAGCAACTGCGGGAATCACAAATGCTTTTGGAAAAAACAAAACAGAAAGAGTGACTGCAATCATTACATAAGTAGCGCCATTCAAATTCTTTTTCTTCTTATCTACTTCATGTCGGCGAAGCATAAACCCGAACACACCATAAAATAATTTGCTGAACGGCGGATAGTAATATCGGAGTAAATCTGCAAAAACAACTATCAAAGTTGCCGGAATTAACAAACTGAGTGCGAATTCCCGAGAAACATAATAATAGGCAAACGAAATTGATAGAGAAGTTAAATGAATTGATTTCCTCAAAACTTCAGATTTATAATTTATTGTTGCAGGATCAGTTTTTCTCACTTTTGTCACTATTGTTTTCTACTGTTCGGTTTTCTTTATCAGTCATTAATTTTTTTACATGATCAGGAATTGGTTCAGAATTATTTCCATTCTTTTTAAATGGAGGAAGCTCTTCACCATTGATTATTTTATCAATCTCTTCCCCATCAAGAATTTCTCTTTCAAGTAATTCATTGGACAAAGAATGCAAAAGTTCAATATTTTCATTTAATATTGATTCTGCCCTATTCATGGCGTGCATTACAATTGCCTTAATTTCCTGATCAATTTCCTGAGCTGTCATCTCGCTGTAGTTTTGTGTCCGTGAAATTTCTCTTCCAAGGAAAATTTCTTCTTCATTTTTACCGTAAGCCAATGGACCAAGCTTTTCGCTCATTCCCCATTCACAAACCATTTTGTGAGCTAATGCCGTGGCTCTTTCGATATCATTTCCAGCACCTGTAGTCAATTGATTGAAAATAATCTTTTCAGCAGCTCTTCCGCCTAATGCATAAGTAATTGTTGCATCGAGATAAACTTTTGAGTAAGTATGTTTTTCATCAACAGGAAGATAAGTTGTAACTCCCAATGCTCTTCCTCTTGGAATAATTGTAACTTTATGAACCGGATCCGACTCGGGTATTTTCTTTGCAACCAATACATGCCCGATTTCATGATAAGCAGTAATCTTCTTTTCCTCTTCAGAAATAATCATACTCTTTCTTTCGATGCCCATCATTACTTTATCTTTTGACTCTTCGAAGTCATTCATGTCAACAACATTTTTATTT
>PFVB01000199.1:9062-11733 GCA_002790395.1 Ignavibacteriales bacterium CG_4_9_14_3_um_filter_34_10
TGCTAACAATGCAGCTTCATTAACCATATTTGCAAGCTCAGCACCAGCAAGACCAGGAGTTCCTTTTGCCAATGTTTTTAAGTTGACATCCGTACCTAATGGAATTTTACGAGTATGAACTTTTAAAATTCCCTCTCTTCCTTTTACATCGGGTCTGTCAACAACAACTTGTCTGTCAAATCTTCCGGGACGAAGTAATGCCGGGTCAAGAACGTCAGGTCTGTTTGTTGCCGCAATGATTATTACTCCGAGGTTTTGTTCAAAACCGTCCATCTCTACTAATAATGCATTTAAAGTTTGTTCACGTTCATCGTGTCCACCGCCAAGTCCGGCTCCTCTATGTCGCCCGACAGCATCAATTTCATCAATAAAGATTATACATGGCGCATTCTTTTTTCCCTGCTCAAATAAATCGCGAACACGGCTTGCTCCAACTCCAACAAACATTTCAACAAAATCAGCGCCGCTTATAGAAAAGAACGGAACACCCGCTTCACCGGCAACTGCTCTTGCCAATAAAGTTTTTCCTGTTCCCGGAGGTCCTAATAACAAAACTCCTCTTGGAATTTTTCCGCCAAGTTTCTGAAATTTTGTTGGTTCTCTCAGAAATTCAATTATTTCTTCCAATTCTTGCTTTGCTTCATCCGCACCGGCAACATCTTTGAACGTAACTTTTAATTGCGAATCAGATACGAGTTTAGCTCTGCTTTTTCCAAAATTAAAAATTCCCCGTGAACTGCCTCCTCCAGATTGCATCCGTCGCAGGAAGAAAAACCAAACTGCAGCAAGCAATATCCAAGGCACAAAAGATAAAAGAACATTCATCCATTCATTTGAATCTTTGACAAAAGTAAATTTTATACCTTTCTCTTTCCAAATTTTAACTTGATCTTGAATTAGGGGTTCAACCATCGTAACAGTAAATTTATTTATACTTACATTATTGATGAATTCTTTATCCCTTAATATTCCTTCAAAAAGGTAATCATTAATATCTGTTTTAGTAATTGTAGCTTCTTTTATCTTGTCTGTATTCAGCAACATTTCATAAACATCATACGAAACTTCACTCGTGGTTACGGAACTTCCACGCGAAATTTGCATAACAATTACCGCAGCAACAATTACCGCTCCCCAACTTAAAACTGCCTTAATGATTTTTGACCAGTCAAAATCTCCGTCGGGTTTACCAATTGATTTCTTAAAATTCTTCTTATCACTCATTTTATTATCTGATTTATTTGACATTGTTTTCTCTTTTTACTGACTTAAAACGTAGATTGATCTTAAATTTCTGTATTTCTGAGCATAA
The DNA here is from genome assembly GCA_002790395.1 of Ignavibacteriales bacterium CG_4_9_14_3_um_filter_34_10. Classification (GTDB taxonomy): domain Bacteria; phylum Bacteroidota; class Ignavibacteria; order Ignavibacteriales; family Melioribacteraceae; genus UM-FILTER-34-10. The sequence continues at coordinate 10,375 of PFVB01000199.1, forward strand.
TCTAAGCCATAGCCGATAACAAACTTATTTAAAATTTCGAACCCAATATAATCAATTTTTAAGTCGAATTTTAAGCTCTCGGGCTTCACCAACAAAGATGCATATTTTATGCTGGCTGGTTTGAATTTTCCAAGCAATTGATTGATATAATTTAATGACAAACCTGTGTCAACAATATCTTCAACAATAATGATGTGTCTTTCACTGATATCTGCATTCAATTCTTTTAACATACGAACATTGCCGGATGAAATCTTTGAATCGCCATAACTTGACAATTTAAAGAAATCGATCTCACAATGAATATTTACATTTTTAATCAAATCTGCCAAAAAAATAAACGAACCATTCAAAACACCAATAAAAATAGGCAATTTTCCTTTGTAATCATTGGAAATCTGTTCTCCTAATTCTTTTACTCTTTTTTGAATTTGCTCTTCCGTAATAAACGGAATAAATTTTTCGTCACCGATTATTATTTCATTTTCTGTTATCATTTACCGACAGCCTTAAAAATTTTTTCGTTTTTGAAGTAATTTTATACCTTTCACTAATTCTTAAACCAACAACCCATACAATATTGTTCCGATTTACAAGAACAAATACATTTTTTTTCTCAACCGCTGAAAGTTTCAGATCAGTAACAAAATCCGAAACTAATTTGTGATGTTTCATTCCAATCGGCATAAATTTATCACCGGCTTCCCATTTACGTATAATTAATTTTCCTCTGATTTTTTCAGCATCAATAAACTCAGTACTGCCATTTTTAACAAACTCAACACAATCTGCCTCAACAAGACTCACACTAATTTTTGATTTTGCAGAATCGTCGACTAAAATAGTAACTGCTGTATTTTTTTGATTTTCCAAATCATGTTTTTTGAATAAAATCGAATCACTTTCACGAATTGCAATCCATTTTTTCCGCAATGAATCTTTTTTCCCTTTTTGGTTCAGTATTAAATTTTGAAGTTTTTTAAAATCATTTTTTTGAAATCCGATTTTTAATTTGTTCAAATACAAATGACGTATTCCTTCGCTTAAAAGAAACGGATGAATAAGATTTATGGATTTAAGATTAAGGCTGAATCCATCCTCAGTCAACTGAACTTTATGACCAATAAATTTATCAACTTGTTTTTCAATGTATTCGTTCAAATTTCTCAAATTTTCTGATAAACTGAATGCTGCCTCAGAAAAGTTGGGGTTTAATTTTTCCTTGAACTTCGGGATGATTTCATTTCGCAGATAATTTCTTTGATATTCATTGGATGCGTTAGTCTCATCAATCAAATAACCAATTTTTGCTTTCTCTAAATAATCAACAATATCTGATTTCTGGAGACAAAGTACCGG
>PFVB01000085.1:0-11770 GCA_002790395.1 Ignavibacteriales bacterium CG_4_9_14_3_um_filter_34_10
AACACTTGACAGCCCTTCTACTGGTGATGTAAAATTACAACTTAGTGTCGAAGATTCGGATGATTATATTACCATTTCATCAAAAAGCGGTTTTGATGTCGTAACAGATCTAGGGATTTCAGTCACAAAAGAAAAAGGTGCTTCAGGAATTGTAACGGCATCAGTATTTTCTCCTTCATCTGGTCTTTCTCAATTTTCTGTTACTTCAAAAAACACTGGTGTTGATTATCGGATAAAAGATTTATCGGATGCATCTGGTAGTGCCGCATTAACACAGCTTGGATTAAATTTAGGAGCGACACGAACTTCATACGATCAGACTTCGGACCCTGATACTCCAGGTTTTCTTTATTCAGATATAACCAGTTCATCAAATCTTCTGAATTCAAAACTGACATTTAATGGAATCAGCATTCAGAACAATTCAAATAATATAGATAATCTTGTAAGTGGAGTTACATTCAATTTGAATTCGGTAATGCAAGGAACTGATAATAATGTAAATGTTTCGGTTGCAAATGATGTCTCTGTTGTTAAATCAAAAGTTGAAGAGTTTGTAACAAAGTTTAATGATATATATAAATATTTAAAAAGCGGAACAAGTTCGGTTGATGGTAACAGAGGCAATTTAATTAGTGATTCAAACGCAAACTCATTGATGCAGTTTTTTAGATCAATTGCATATTCTGAAGTTTCCGGACTTCCTGCAAGCAGCTTAAAATATTTAACACAAATAGGTATCACTTTTAGTTCGACTGATGGCTTGTCAGTTTCAGATTCCTCTTTGTTGGAGAAAAAAATCACAGACAATGCTGATCAAGTAGAATCTCTTTTTAATTCTTCAAGCGGAATTGCAAATTTGGTTTACGATAAAATTGATCCATATCTGGGAAGCGGCGGATATCTTGCTTTATCTCAATCATCGATGGATACTTCAATCAGCTATTTGACTGATAAAATTTCGACCGCAGAAAAAAGGATTGATAAAAGTGCAGAAGTGCTGAGGAACAAATATCAAGTCTTGCAAAATCAACTTTCAATATTATTGACATCCTCAAATTTATTTTCTTCCTCAAGTTCCGATTCATATTTTTAGGTAAGAGATGGCAATGAATTATGAAATAATGGGATTGAAACAAATATTGAGCGAAGTTCTAATGGATTTGAACTCAATAACTTTTGAGAATTTTGATGAAAAATTCAAGGAAGCCAAAACAAAAATGATTCTTGCAAATGAGATAAAAAAACAATTGCAAAATTCTTTTTCGACTGATGAACTAAAACAAAATGAAAAAGAATTATTAATTTTGGCTAAACTAATTCAGAAAAGTTACGATAATACAATACGAAAAATTAAAGAAGAACAATTTAGAATTTCTAATAATTTGAAATCCGTTTGGAATATGAAAAAAATAGCAATTTATGAGGTTAGGAAATGAAAATTAATCCTGTTAACAATAAACTATATTACACGAATAATTTTGATCGGGTAAAAAATACTGATAAAAATAAACCTGCCGATAAAATTGAAATATCCCAAGAAGCAAAAATTCTGCAAAAAGAAAGTTTGAAGAATTTAGAACAAATCAAACAAAAAATTGATTCGGGCTTTTATAATTCTGAAGAAGTATTAAATAAAGTGGCTGATGAAATTTTGAAGGATATAAAATAAAAGAGATTTTTTGTCTTTGTAGAAATAATTAATTTGAATTTTTACTGCGAATTGGTAATATTCGCTAACTAATTAATTATATCTACATTAAATGAACCAAGATTCGATACAAGATAATAAATTAAAACTACTGGGCAAGCTTACTGCAAGTCTTTTTCACGAAATTCGGAATCCACTTTCGGCGATTAAACTCAATTTGGATTTGATAAAAATGCATGAATCCGAACTGGATCCGGAAGTTTTGGAATCCGTTTATGATTGTGGAAAGGCGGCAGAAAGAATTCAGGATTTAACGGATAATATTCTTAATTACGCAAGACGAAGTAATAATATAAATGAAAACATTTCCCTTCCCGAAATTTCAAAAATTGCGATACAATTACTGACAGTAAAAGCCTCAAAAAAAAGTATAAATTTAGTCGGGAATTTCCACCCCGGTAATTTGACTATTTATGCAAACGAAAATAAACTTCTTCAGGTTATTTTGAACCTTGTCAACAATGCTATAGATTCCTGTGATAAGCGAGGTACAGTAAAAATCAGTGCTGAAACTAATACTGATGGTCAAAATATTTTGTTAATTGATGATAATGGGTGCGGAATTTCTGAGGAAGATCAAAAAAGGATTTTTGAAGATTTTTTTACAAAGAAAAAACACGGAACGGGACTTGGGTTGAGTGTTTGCAAATTAATTTTGGATGATATCGGTGCAAAACTTTCTTTCAAGAGTCAATTGAATATCGGTACAACTTTTTCAATTACATTTGCTAAAAATGAGAGCGAATAATGAAATCAAAAATATTAATTATTGATGACGATAACCTTGTAAGCATCTCCTTGAAAAAAGCATTAATACGGCTTGATTTTGAAGTTGAAGCCTGTATGGATGCAAACGAAGTATTTAATTTTATTGATTCATTCGAACCGGATATCATTCTGCTGGATATTTATTTGACCACCACAAATGGAATCGAACTTCTGAAAAAAATGAGGCAGATGGGAATTGCAATTCCGGTTATTATGATTACCGGATATGCGGATGTAAATATTGCCGTACAAGCAATCAAAGCAGGTGCGCAAGATTTTTTATTGAAACCACTTGATTTGGAACAGTTGCGTGTTGTTGTAAATAATTCAATTGAAAAAATTGAACTTAACCGTGAAGTGACAAAACTGAAATCAATATTGCAGGAAGATCAACTTACATCAGATTTTTTTGGAAAAGGCAAAAAAATTCAGAAGGTTGTTTCGTTTGCAGAAAAAATTGCAAAAAGTTCTGATACAACTGTTTTAATTGAAGGCGAAAGTGGAACCGGAAAAGAAATGATTGCCAGATATGTTCATCAGAACAGTCCACGAGCTCAAAAAAGATTTATTCCGATTAACTGTGCAGCAATTCCTAAAGAGCTGGCTGAAAGTGAATTCTTCGGGCACGAAAAAGGTGCGTTTACCGGTGCAGCTCAAAAAACAAAACTTGGGAAATTTGAGTTAGCCGATGGCGGAACAATTTTGCTTGATGAAATCGCCGAACTTACTGTGGATTTGCAAGTTAAATTGCTGCGGGTTCTTCAGGAGAAAAATTTCTATCGCGTAGGCGGGGAAAGAGAAGTGAATGTTGACGTTAGGATAATTGCAGCCACAAATAAAAATCTAGAAGAGGAAGTGAAAAAGGGAAATTTCAGAGAAGATTTATTTTATCGGCTTAATGTTGCTAAAGTTGAGATGCCGGCACTAAGGGATAGGAAAGAAGATATTCCGCTTTTAGCATATTCATTTTTGAAAGAATTTGCTCTCAAGTTTCAAAAAAAAGTTACCGGTATTTCGAAAGAAGCACTCGAAACCATACGGAATTACGGCTGGAAAGGAAATATACGTGAGCTCAGAAATGTGATCGAAAGAGCTGTTTTATTGATGGAAGGAGAAGAGCTAAAACCTGTCGACTTGAATTTATTTGCCGGCACTGTCCGAGAATATTCGGATAAAGAATTCGTGTTAAAAATTCCTAGTGAAGGAATTAGAATAGATTTAGTATTGAAATCTTTGATTTTGCAAACATTAAAAATCACAAAGAATAATCAAGTGAAAGCTGCAAAAGTTCTGGGACTTTCTCGCTCCAAACTACGTTACAGAATGGAACAGCTGGGAATACAGATGACAAAAGAAGTTATGTGAACTAATTTTTTTTATTTTTCTATACTCAACTCTCACTTAAATTTTTAATAAAATCGATAATTTTTATTAAAATTGAACCAAATTATCATGAAATTTTATTGCACTCTTATATTTAATATAATCTTCAGCTAAAAAATCCCTCTTAAAAGCCTAAACTATTAGAATCATTTTCCGATAATTAATCGTAATTAAATAATTTTTTCAAGGAGAATTACCATGATAAGGACTGTCATTCTATTTTTATTCCTTTTCATTATTTCCAACTTTTCAGTAAGCAAAGCAAATCCGGTATCACTTTCATATAGTGGCGGTGACGAAGAATACTTGGCGTTTGCTGAAGTAATGCCTGAACCGGAAGGTGGAATGGGTTCAATTATTAAAAAAATTAAATATCCTGAGATTGCACAAAGAGCAAATCTTCAAGGTAAAGTTTATGTGCTTGCATTTATTGATGATAAAGGAAATTGCACATCCACTAAAGTAATTAAAGGATTAGGTGGTGGATGCGATGAGGCTGCTTGTGATGCAATTAAATCAACAAAATTCAAACCCGGTAAAAGTGGCGGTGCGAATGTTAAAGTTAAACTTTCTTTACCTATAGAATTTAGGCTTAAATCGTAAAACATATACATAAGAATCTACAATATTTCTAATATAAATTTTGGAGTAAACCAATGAAATGGTTCAATAACTTGAAATTTGTCCGCAAAATTCAAGGCGGATATACTTTGCTTGGCGCAATCGCAACTCTTGCGGTTCTGCTTTCTTTTGTGGGAATTTTGCGTATAAAAAATGTACAGGAAAGTGTTTTCAGTGACTATGTTTTTCCTAAAAATCAGGTTGATCACATCTACAGTGATTTCAGGCAGATACAGTTTATAATGCTTCAGTGTTCAATACCAAGTTTTGCCTCTAAGTTTCAGACTAATGTCGCTGAATACAATAAGTTTAAAGGTGAAATAGATACATCAATAGATTCTTTGATTAAAGTAACAGCCAATCAGAAAATCAAAGAAAATTTGCAGATTGCCCAGCAAAATTGGTCCGATTATAAAATGATTGTAGCCGATGCAATTTTGAGTGCATCTGTTTCCGGATTGCATGATATGGCAGCTGATATAGCAACTTCATCTGGTGAGGAAATGGGGCAAAAGATGCTTGGAAGTTTCAATAATATTTTAGATGAGTTGGCGGCAACCTCCGCGGCATTAGATGAAAATTCACATAGTGTTGTTTCTCTGTCTATTTGGCTTGTTGTTATCAGTGCAATTTTGGGTACGGTTATCTATTTGTTAAGTGCTTTTTTCATAGCACCGGCAATTACGAAACCATTGAATAAAATAAAGGATAATGTGCAGGAATTTGCAAAAGGTGATTTTTCAAGCAGATTGAATTGTGCATTTAAAGATGAAATCGGTGAACTTTCAGAGTCTCTAAATCTATTGGGAAAAGCTCAATTGGAAAAGGTGGATATTGCAAATCAGATTGCTGAAGGGAAAATTATTAAAGTCGATGCAACTTCCGAAAAAGATAGTCTGGCATTTGCATTTAATAAAGTGGTTGATACAATTGGATTAATTTTATCTGAAGCCGAGAAAATTATTGATGCGAACAAAAACGGTAATATGGATTATAGAGCAGATTTTTCGAATTATAAAGGTGCTTGGAAACAGCTTCTTGAAGGGATGAATTCAATTATTGAAGTGATTTCCCAACCGTTGAATGAATCCGCTTCTGTAATTAATTCGATGGCACATGGTGATTTCACGCCAAGAATTGAAGGAAATTATAAAGGATATTATGATTCGTTAAAATCAAATATAAATACACTTGCTGATTCACTAAACAATGCTTTGGGTGAAGTTGCGATCAATACAGAAACTGTTTTACAGACAACAAAAGAGATTTCATCAAGTTCAGAGCAAATGGCAGCCGGTGCACAGGAACAAACACAACAGGCTTCAGAAGTTGCTCATTCAGTTGAAGAAATGACAAGAACAATTATGGAGAATTCAAAGAATGCATCTAATGCAGCAGAAACAGCAAAAGGTTCGGGCGATAAAGCTGTTGAAGGCGGAAATGCAGTTCGGAATACTTTGGAAGGAATGATACGGATTGCTGAAGTTGTTGAAGAATCTGCAACTATGGTCGAGGAGCTTGGTAAAAACAGTGACCAGATTGGAGAAATCATTCAGGTTATAAATGATATAGCGGACCAAACAAATTTACTTGCATTAAATGCTGCAATTGAAGCAGCCCGGGCAGGAGAGCAAGGAAGAGGATTTGCGGTTGTAGCCGATGAAGTTCGCAAGTTAGCTGAAAGAACGACAAAAGCTACGAAAGAAATTGCTCATATGATTAAACAAATACAAACTGATACGCACAATGCAGTAAATTCGATGAAACAGGGAACTGTTGAAGTAAATAAAGGAAAACTGCTTGCTGAGCAGGCCGGAAAAGTTTTGGAAGAAATTATTTATGGCTCTGAAAAAGTTACTGATATCGCTGTTCAGGTTGCAGCAGCAAGTGAAGAACAATCTGCCTCTGCCGAGCAAATCAGCAAAAATGTTGAAGCAATCAGTAATGTAACTCGTGAAACAACAATCGGTATTGAACACATGGCTCATGCTGCTGAAGATTTGGACAGAATGACTTCAAGCCTTCAGGAATTAGTAAGAAAATTTAAACTTGCTGGCAATTCAACCGGACAATATTCTATAAGGCAGAATGGCAAAATAATTCAGCATGGTTATTAATAATTGACCAATATTTTACGTTTGGTGAATATTGGTCAGTTTTGTTTAATAAATAATTAATTCTTTGAAAAATTTATAATATTAATTCGGCATTCAAATTGCCACAATAATAACATGAATAAAAATATATTTAATTTAAGTTCAGAAGAGAAAATACAGTTTATCGAAGATTGTTATTCAAGAGAAATAACAAACGAAGAAGTTTCTCTGCTCTCAGAGTTATTAAAAGATAAGGATAAAGGAGTAAGAAATTCTGTCTCCTTTTTCTTTATTAATTCAGATCACGAATTAGTACCATTTAAAGTTGTTGAATACGTTAAATCATCTGATACTTCGATTAGAAATATGGCAGGTGATATATTATTGAAAAAAGGTGCTGATTCTGTGACTGCTTTGTTGAATTTTATTGATTTGGGTAATGCAGATGATAAAAAGTTTTGTATTGATATTCTTGGATTAATCGGAAATCAGGAAGCCTGCCCAAAAATTATTTCTGAATTAGAAAAATCTCAGAATGATAATTTGACACTTGCCTGTTTGGAAGCTTTGGGTAACTTAAAATGTCCGGAAATTGAAAAAATTGTAGCTCCAATTTACAATAAAAACGAATTATTTAAGCCAACGATTATTGAAGCATTTGGAAAAGCCGGAAGTGATGAAGTAATCCAATTTTTGATTGATGTTTTTGATGAAGAAGATGAGTTAATTAAGTATGCAATTATAGAGTCTCTTGGATTGATAGGAAAACCGGAGACAGTAAATTTCCTTTTAGGAAGAATTAAATCCGAATCTTATGTACTTGTTGGACCGGTAGTTAATTCAATTTATCAGCTTGTAAACAAGTACAATTTGGAATGCACTTCAAGCGATCAGGTAATTGAAAAGATCGTTGCAGCATCCGATTTTATTGATCAAAATCATTCAATGGCTGCTGTTTCGTTTTTAGCTAATCATATCAATGAAGACGTAATGTTTGTTTTCTATAAATTATTCGGAAAAGATTTTGACGTTGATATGGTAATTAGGCAGGTGTTTGATAATAATTTGGAACCATTTTTAACGCTTCTGTCTTCATATTTAGCAATCCCGAATAATAACACGATGGACCTGTTAAATTATTTCAAGGAGATTATTTACGTATCACCCGAAATTGTCAGGAATGTTTGCGAATCTCCAAACTCCAGACTTACAAATTCGATAGTTAAATTGTTATCAAATAAAACAGATGAGATTCGGGCAATTGCCGCTGAAATAATACTTGCAATTGATCCAATAAGTGGAATTGAAAACGTTGATAAGTTATTAAATGATCAGAATGTTTGGAATAGAATGGGTTACCTCGAAAATTTTGCATCTGTACTAATTCCTTTCCCTGAAGAATTTGTCAAAATATTTTTAAATGACAGAGATGAAATGGTAAAAGAAAGGGCTTTGACTCTTTTGAAGGAACATAATTTATCATTGAGTGGAGCTTGATGTGGAGTATACCAACAAAACATTTACAAACATGAATTTTGTTTCCAGACCCGGGCTTCAAACTTTTAATTCGACGTCAACAAATTCAATGACTCTGTCATCAGAATCATTTGAAAGATGGCGACAGTTTATATATAAAAGCTGTGGGATTTACTTTCAGGACAATAAAAAGTACTTGTTGGAAAGCCGGCTTTTGAAAAGGTTAAACTCATTAAAGTTAAATTCTTATGAAGAATATTTTGACTATGTGAATTTGGGTTCGCGTAAAACAATTGAAATGCAAGAGTTGTATGAAGCTATAACGATTAACGAAACCTACTTTTTTAGAAATCAACCCCAACAAGAAGCATTAATTCAAAAAATAATTCCTGAATTAATTCAAGCAAAATATAACACTCCGTTCAAAAAAATTAAGATTTGGAGTGCTGCAAGTTCTTCGGGCGAAGAAGCTTATTCAATCGCAATGGTTATTAAAGAATATATTCAGCCGCGGTTTCCTCAATTTTCATTTGAAATCGTGGGTACGGACATTAGCAAGGAAATGCTTGAGAAAGCCCGAGGCGGAGTTTACAATGATTATGCAATTAAAAACCTTCCGTTGAATTTTTTGAAAAAGAATTTTACAAAAACTCCCCGTGGATTTGAAATAACCAGCGATATTAAAAAATATGCATCATTTATCGAGTTGAATTTATATGATGATTTGAAAATGAGATCAATGCAAAATTTTGATGTGGTAATCTGTGCCAATGTCTTGATTTATTTTGATTTGAAATCTAAAATCAAAGTTGTTAATCATCTTTATAATGCTTTGAATAAAGGCGGTTATTTATTCATTGGTTATTCTGAAACTCTGCATGGAATTTCTCAGGCATTCAAATTAACAAGTTTCCCCAAAACAATAGGTTATAAAAAGGAGTAATTGTCGTTATGAAACGAAATATTTTAGTGGCAGATGATTCTCCAACAATCAGAAAATTTTTAAGCTTCACACTTGCAAGCCGTGGGTTCAATATTATTTCAGCGGCAGACGGAATGGAAGCATTAGAAAAATTGCCGACTGCCAAGGTAGATTTAATCATTACTGATATTAATATGCCGAATGTTGATGGATTTGAGTTTATACGTTCAGTCAGAGGTAATGAAGAATACAAGGATGTCCCAATAATTATTTTAAGTTCGTTGGGCGGAGAAGCGGAAATCAATCAGGGAATTACCTGTGGAGCAAATTCCTATTTGATCAAACCCTTCAATCCCAACAGAGTTGCTTATGAAGTTTCAAAATATATCAATTGAGGTTTAGATGGAACTTAAATTCTTAATAGTTGACGATTCGCTCACCATGAGAAGAATCGTAACAAATTCTCTAAAGAATCTTGGCTACAATAATTTTGTTGAAGCCGCTGATGGTAAAGAGGCTCTTGAAAAATTAGCTGCTGATTCTGCAATCAATTTTGTGATTACAGATTGGAATATGCCCGTACTTTCGGGACTGGAATTAGTAAAAGCTATTCGGGGAGACGCAAAATTAGCAACGATGCCAATTCTTATGGTTACAACCAGAGGAGTGAAGGAAGATATTCTTCAGGCTTTGCAGGCAAGGGTAAATAATTATGTTGTAAAACCATTTACTCCGCAGGTTTTAAATGATAAAATTCAACAAGTTTTAGCTACAACATAGGTGATAAAATGGATTATAGTATTGAAATGGAAAATCTAAATAGTAAATTAAACGATCTCAGACAGGTTTTTAAAGTAGGTGAGAAAGTAATTCCCGGGATTCAAAAACTGATTGAGTTTATGGCTGAAATCCTTCCTCTGTTGAATAACATTAATTATTCAATTGAAGAAAGCACAAAAAAAATTCCAAAAGCAACTTTACAATTGAATGATGTTTCGCACGCAACAGAAATTGCGACAACGGAAATCCTTGATAAAGTTGATTTAATAAATTCTGAAATAATGAACTGGGAAGATTTTGTTCTTAAATTCAATTCGAAGGTTAAAAAACGTAGAGAGGTATACGAAAAATTAAGTCTTTTACTTATTGAAAATCCACAGGCTCTTGAACTCTTAAATGAATATGAGAATTTATTCCCGCTGGATGATTCACAAAAAAATATTAAAGAATCAATCAGCCGGGTAAGAGAAGGACTGGAAACAATTACGATTACTTTGCAGGTACAGGATATTACGGCTCAGCAATTATCGGCTGTAAACCACTTAATTATATCAGTTCAAAAAAAATTAGCTGGGTTGATTGTGGATCTTTCAGGTGAAGAAGTAAAAATTCAAGGCACAGATGAGATTGAATTGCCTTCTGACGTTAATTTTGACCCTGATGCCTCTTTCACAAGAAAAGATAATAAACAGGAACTTGCAGATGAGTTAATTAACCAACCGAATAGTTTTTCACCGCAGGATGAAATTGATAAATTGTTTAATAACCAAGGGAAGTGATTATGCTTAATGATCCTGAAATGAAGGAAATCGTTGAGAGTTTTCTTGTAGAGTCCAATGAAATTTTAGAAAGTTTAAGCAACGATTTGGTTGAACTTGAAAAACGCCCGAATGATTATGAATTGCTCAATAAAATTTTCCGGGCATTTCATACGATTAAAGGCACTTCAGGTTTTTTGGGCTTGGAGAAATTAACCAAAGTCACTCATCGTTGTGAAGACATTCTGAATAAACTCAGGAAAGAGGAAATTAAGCTTAATTCAAATCTTATGGATGTAATTCTTTTGGGTTATGACAAAATCAGAGAATTGGTTGCGAACATCGAAGAGAAAAAAAATGAGAATGTAGATATTGAATCAACAATAGCAGTTTTAGACGATATGATTGCCGGAATTCAAAATAAGCCTGTTGAACCTGCAGCAGAAAGCAAAACTTCAACAAAAGAAAAAAAACCGGCAAAAAGCAAAGCAAAAGGACGAAAGAAGAAAATTGACCAGCCGGCTGAAGACATTCCCGAAGTAATTGAAACGGTGAATATGGAAGGAGTGATTGAAGAAACAGTTGAGAAGGTTGCAGAAGTTACTGACACTGATAATTCGCGAAGCCAGAATCAAAATACTGAAAACACTGTTGAAAGTGCAGAGCAAAGATATTTGAGCGGTGGAGTTAAAAAGAAGGAAGACAGTAATATTCGAGTCGATGTAGAAAGATTAGATGAACTTTTAAATATTGTTTCAGAATTGGTTTTGGGTAGGAATCAACTTCAGCAAGTAAATTCGCATATTGGACTTGAATTGGAAGGAACTCAAATTGCAAGGGAGCTTGCAGATGCTGCAAAGCAGATTGACTTGATGACTAATGAATTGCAGCTTGTTGTAATGAAAACAAGAATGGTTAAGATCGGCAAAGTTTTTAATCGTTTTCCCAGATTAGTGCGTGACTTATCAAAAGAACTTAACAAAGAAGTAAACCTCAACATTATTGGTGAGGATACTGAGTTAGATAAAACTTTAATTGAAGAAATTAATGATCCGCTTGTTCACTTAATCCGAAATTCAATTGATCATGGAGTTGAAGAAAAAGAAGAACGAATTAAAAACGGAAAGTCGCCTCTTGGTAATTTAATTCTTGCTGCTTCACAAGAAGGAAACCATGTTTTAATTACCGTTCAGGATGATGGAAAAGGAATTGATCCGAATGTCATTAAAAGGAAAGCAATTGAACGCGGTTTGGT
>PFVB01000085.1:11870-17361 GCA_002790395.1 Ignavibacteriales bacterium CG_4_9_14_3_um_filter_34_10
AAACCAGGTGTGGGAACAAAAATGATCATAAAGCTTCCACTGACTTTGGCTATTATTTCCGGTATGATAGTAAGATTAAAAGGTGAGTTTATTATAATTCCGTTAAGTAACGTCGTTGAAGTTTTACGTGTTCACACGGATGATATTTACACAATAAATAATAATGAAGTTATTAAAGTCAGAGAAAGAGTAATTCCGATTATCGATATTAATAAAGAATTATTTGATGACTTTGAGAAACCTATTGAAAGAGTTTACCAGTTTATTGTTGTAGTTGGTGTTGCTGAAAAATTATTTGGATTGAAGGTGGATGAAACGATTGGTCAGCAGGAAGTTGTAATTAAATCATTAGGAAATTATCTTAAAAAAGTCGATGGAATAGCAGGCTCGACAATACTTGGTGATGGTAGAGTTGTAATGATTCTTGATATAAATGAAATTATTCAAAAAATGAGAAAAAATGCTACAGCAAAAAATTAGAGTTGTAATTGTTGATGATTCTGCATTCATGAGAAAATCGCTTTCAATGATGCTTGAAGGTGATGATTCAATAAGCATTATCGGTACTGCCCGAGATGGGATTGAGGGTTACGAATTAGTTAAAAAGGAAAAGCCTGATATTGTTACGCTTGATATTGAAATGCCCCGAATGGACGGACTGACAGCTCTAAAAAAAATCATGAAAGATTGCCCCACATCTGTTTTGATGGTTAGTTCACTTACAACAGAGGGAGCCGATGCAACATTAAAAGCATTGGAATATGGTGCAGTTGATTTTATTTCTAAGGAAATGTCTTTTGTTAGCATAAACATTGCTAAAATCAAAGACGATTTGATCAGAAAAGTAAAGAGTATAGTTTTTCATAAAAGATCTGTTGAAAGAATTAAAAGGATTCAATCAAATCTTACATCAAAAAAAACGAGTGTTTCTGATTTAGCAAATTATAGTAAATCCATTCCTCCTTCAGATTATAGAGCAATAGCAATTGGGATTTCTACCGGAGGTCCGCTTTCATTGCAAAAAGTAATTCCAAAAATTAATGGAAAAATTAAAGTGCCTGTTTTTATTGTTCAGCATATGCCGCCACATTTCACAAAATCACTTGCCGAAAGGTTGAATTCTCTAAGCGAATTGGAAGTGAAAGAAGCAGAGAACGGAGATAAAATAGAAAATGGACATGTTTATATAGCGCCCGGCGGTTTTCATATGTTTGTTAAAAATGGTACTGGAAATGTTCCGGTCATTAAATTGAGTGATCAGCCATCTGATACTTTACACAGACCTTCAGTTGATGTAATGGTTGATTCAGTCGTAGATTTTTATGGCAAAAGGGCACTTGGAATAATCATGACAGGAATGGGAAAAGACGGTTTTAATGGAATCGCAAAACTAAAAGGACTTGGCGGCACGTGTATTGCTCAAGATGAAGAGAGTTGTGTGGTTTACGGTATGCCGAAAGCAGTTGTTGATGCCGGTTATGCCGATGCGATTTTGAGCTTAGAAGAAATTCCAAAAATCATTAATAAGGTATTTGCAAAATGACTACTGAAAATTTTGAAGAACCCATTTATAGAGAAATAAACCCCGAATCAAACAAAAACTCAGGGAATGTTATCAAACAATCGGAGGTTGAGATTGTTGGAAAAACTAAAATTTCAGTCGAAGAAGAAAGTCTTGGCGGAGTAAAATTCGTAATAAAAAAAGACGAAAATGATAACATAAAAGAAATTAAATTTATTTGCTCATGCGGGCAAACTAAATCACTTATTTTAGATTATTCTGAATAATAATTTTCATCTGTCTAATATTAACCACAAACCCTTCTTAATACTTTCATAAAATAGCTTCTTCCTCATTTTTTAATGGCATTAGAATTGACTCTTATCATAAAACCATTTGAGGAAGAAATTGCCAAACGTAAAAAAACTCGAAAGCTATCTGAATTTTCTTACCACAAGAAATAAAGTTATCTCAGAAAACATTGCAAATGTTGGTACAAAAAATTATCAGAGAAAAGATATTGCATTCAAAGAGTTGCTTGAAACTGAAGTAAACGGTTTAATCAAAACTTCAAATAGCCGTCATCTCGGAGCAGCAAATAATGACACTGAAAGCAATCTGAAATTTGAAGTCATTGTAGATAAAAGCTCAGATAATGTTTCGGGAGTAAACAATGTTGATATCGAAAAAGAGATGGCTGGTCTTGCAGAAAACACAATAAATTTCAAAATGACAACAAGAAAACTTAATAATTACTACCGAACATTACGCGAAGTAATAAAAGGCGGAGGTGAAGGATGAAAATTGGCGGACATATTCCCGGTTTTAATATCAGTGCAAAGGGTTTAAGCATTCAAAGAAAAAGAATGAATTTGATTGCTGAAAATATTGCTAATTCTGAAAGTACAAGAACTGCGGATGGAAAACCTTATACAAGAAAGTTTATGGTGATTAATAAAATCAGCGACAGCAATCCAAGCCAGATTAATATGAACACAGGCAATATGTCGCTAAAGACTTCAAGCGGCACGCATATTCCGATGCCAAATGTTTCGATGCAAACAAGTGCGCCAGCAGAAAGTGATGTGAGTTATCAGGTTATTGAAGATCCAAAAGAAGGCGAAAAAGTTTTTATGCCTTCACATCCGGATGCTGATGATAATGGATATGTACTGATGTCAAATGTTAACGTTGTTGAAGAAATGGTGGAAATGATTGCAGCCAGCAGAAGTTATGAGGCTAATTTGACTGCTTTAAATTCAACCAAAGAAATTGCAAAAGATTCATTGGAGATATAATATGAAAATTGGTAATAACCCCGTCGGTAATTATACTCCGATAAGAAACATGAATACCGCGGTTTCTAAAAGTAAAAAATTTGAGTTAAATACAGAAGTTGTTTCTAAGAACGAAAAAGAATTTTTCTCAACATTATATCCCGCAGAAAAAAATAAGATTATGCAGCACCATTTTTATATGAAAAATGGAAATATGTCGGGCGTAATGGTTGGGTCATTATTAGACAGGAGAGGTTGAAATGACAATTAACGGAATTCCGAATATTAATTTGAATCCTTTGGGAGGGGTAACAAAGAAACCATCGCCGCTGGAAGCAGATAATGTGTTTTCAACTTTATTGGATAACGTGAAAAATGATCAGGCAGCAGCGGAAAAAGTCACAAATGATTTTATTGAAGGAAAGGGAGTTGAAATTCACGAAGTGATGATTGCCGGTGAAAAAGCAAAAACCAGTTTGCAGCTTTTGTTGGAAATCAGAAATAAAACAATAGACATGTACAAAGAACTAACAAGAATTCAAATATAAGCCATGAACAAAAATCCACTATCAGAAGTATTAGGAATCTTTAACAAGTTAGGCGCCCAGCAAAAAATTGTAATGGGCGGTATTACGGTTGTAGCTTTAGTTTTGTTAGGATTCCTTTTCACAGTTTTAAACCAGCCAACTTATTCTGTCCTCTTTTCAAATTTGAATGAAGAAGACGCATCGAAAGTTGTTGAACATTTGAATGCACAAAAAATTCAATTTAATTTAAAAAATAGCGGACATACAATTGAAGTGCAGGAGGATAAAGTTTATGAAACAAGACTTCAATTAGCAGGCAAAGGGATTCCAAGTTCTGGGATTATCGGTTATGAGATTTTTGATAAAACTACTATGGGAATGTCTGAGTTTATGCAGAAGTTGAACTTCAAGCGTGCAATTGAAGGTGAACTTTCGAGGACAATTTCGCAGCAAGAAGGTGTGACCAATGCAAGGGTTCATATTGTGGTTCCTCAGCGTTCAATTTTTCGGAATGAAGAAAAAGAAGCTTCTGCCTCAGTTGTACTGAATTTAAAAAACGGCTACGAGCTACAAAAAGAAAGCATTAGTGCGATAATTAATTTGGTTTCAAGCAGCGTAGAAGGATTGAGCAGGAACAAAGTTACTTTAATTGACACCAAAGGGAATTTGCTTTCCCGTGAATCGGATGACAATGATTTGGGATTTGCAACTTCACGTCAATATGAGATTAAACAAAGCGTAGAAAAATATCTTGCTGCAAAAGCACAATCAATTTTGGATAATGTTCTTGGTTATGGAAATGCATTAGTTCAGGTGAATGCCGAGTTGGATTTTGACCAGGTTGAAAAGCAAATGGAAACTTTTGATCCAGAATCACAAGTGGCAATAAGCGAGCAGGTTTTGAAAAATTCCAATAATGGAATAAATATGACAGACTCAACAGCGCAACTAAGTCAAAACTCAACAACAAATTATGAGATTTCTAAAACAGTTGAGAAAGTTGTTGAGGGCGTTGGTACTGTAAAAAGACTATCGGTTGCCACAGTAATTAATGATATTAAAAAAGAAATTAAAAAAGGTGACCAACTAACATTTTCGTATGAACCAAGATCTCCGGATCAAATAAAAAAATTAGAAATACTGATTCAAAATGCTGTCGGATTGAATACTGAACGCGGTGATCAATTTTCAATAGTGAACATTCCTTTTGAAGAAAATAAAGTTACTGATGACGAAAGTGCAGGAACAGTTGCAACTGGTGGATTTGACTTTGATAATATTCAAAAATATTTGAATGTGGCTCTTGTACTTTTTGCAATTGTCATTTCGCTGTTTTTATTGAAAAGTTTAATGAACAAATTAAAGAATGAAAAAATTATGATTGGAACAATGAACCCAAACGATGGTTCATGGATGGTTGAACCTTCACACTCATCTCTGGAAACGGGGGGCACTGTCGCAATGAATTTACCTAAAAAAAAGAAACAAATGCTTCAACTTGGAAATCTTGAAGATGAAATTTCTGATGAAGCATTGAGAAAACAATCGCAGCAGGAAAAAATTTCAAATTATGTTCAAAAAAATCCAATAGAAGCAGCGAAACTAATTAATTCATGGTTGCACGAAGATGAGTACAAATAAAAGTATTGAAAGAAACGATATAAAACTAAAAGAACTTACTGGCAGACAGAAAGCCTCATTATTATTGATTGCTTTGGATGTTGATGTAGCTGCAGAAGTTTTTAAAAACCTTGATCCGCGTGATGTTGAATTGATTTCAGCGGAAATCACTCAAGTAAAAAACACACCGTCAAAAACGGTTGATGAAGTTTTGATTGAATTTCACAGCATGGTTACTGCGAGAGAATACGTTCTTGAAGGCGGCTTGGATTATGCTCAGCAAATTCTTGAAAAATCATTTGGATATAACAAAGCGGTTGAAATAATTGAAAAAGTAAAAAACATAACTACATTAAAAGGGTTTGATGTCTTAAAGCGAGCCGACTCGACTCAATTAATCACCTTTTTGAATAAGGAACATCCACAAACAATAGCTTTAATTCTTACTCACTTAAGTCCGGAACAAACTGCAAATGCGTTGATGGAATTGCCACCTGAATTAAGAACAGAAGTTGCATATCGAATTGCAACACTTGGGAAAATATCGCCGCAAACATTAAAGAGGA
>PFVB01000193.1:0-11444 GCA_002790395.1 Ignavibacteriales bacterium CG_4_9_14_3_um_filter_34_10
GAACCCCATAGAGTTTGCAATTATCTTGAAGAGCTCGCAGGCCTATTTCATAAATTTTATAATGATAGCAGAATTATTGGTTCTGAAAAAAAACTGTCAGAAGCAAGAATAGCCTTGATTTTAGCGGTCAAAATAGTTTTGAATAATGGATTGAATTTATTAAAAATATCTGCACCAGAGCGAATGTAATTAGGCTAAAGCGATAGAAGCTGCATAGATATTATTTATACCGATCTCATTTAATGATTTTGCACATGAATTGATTGTTGCGCCCGTTGTGATTACGTCATCAACCAACAGAACATTTTTGCAATTGGTCTTTTTCCTTAATTTAAATGCATTCCCTACGTTTTCTTCTCTTTCAATTTTATTTAGTTTAGTTTGCGAGGGAGTGAATTTACTCCTGATTAAAATATTATCGTTTGTCTTAACACCAATTATTCTGGATATTCCTTTAGAGATAAAATAGGACTGATTATAGCCACGCTCAGCTTTTTTTACTTTGTGTAATGGAACCGGAATAATCAAATCTAATTCAAGTTCAGTAAAGTCATTAAAAAATTCAGTTGCAATTTTATTCCCAAGTTCTTTTGCAACATTAAATTTATTTTGATATTTAAGTTCATGAATTAAAGTTTGGATTGGCGAATCTTTGGAAAATTTATATAGCGAAAATAAATTTTTAATGTGATTTTGTTGTGAACATTTGCGAAGATATGCGTACTTTAAATCAGCTCTTGATAATTTAGGTAATTCTACTAAACACAATTTACACAGAAGTTCATTTTTATTGCATAGATTCTTTTTGCAATGCAGACAGATTTTTGGAAAGAATAAATCAAAAATATCTGTAAATATATAACTGAAATCCATATCAATAAACATTTATTAAGTTAAGGTATTTAGCTAGTTTTTTGTCATTAATTTCAAGATGATTTACGAACCAATTAGAAATTGAAAAAACCATTTTTTCCAAATTATCCATTTTACCATTATCGATTTGGCTTATCTGTTCCAAAAAATTTCTCTTGAATCTGTCATGCTCGGATTTATGAGAGAAATAACCTGAAAACTTATAATCATGCATAAACTTTTCTTCTGTTGTAAAGTGAATTTCAATTTCCTTATAAATGGCATTAAATTTTTTGATTAGCATCTCCTTTTCAGAAAATATCTTTTTATCAAATAGACTATTTAATTCCATAATGAAACGGAAATGCTGCTCATCAATTAATTTAATATTTGTGTTATACTCTTCTTTCCATTGAATTTTCATTTTATTTCAGATGATTAGTTTTTCTAATAAACCATTCCAATGATAGCAATAAGACTATTAATATTGGAGGAAAATAGTTTGACAAAAGATTAAATTTTGTTGTGATTATTTTTCCATTGCTCTGGTTAGTGTTAATTAATTTTATTTTCAAAATTAAATCTTTGAAAGATTCGCTTTCAAAATATTCACCAGAAGTTTGTTCAGCAAGATTTGATAAATAAGCTTTGTTCCTTCCAACGTTTGTAAATTCCACTTTATCTGGATTTACAATCACTTTTCCAGTTTGAATCAAAAAACTCCCATCTTCTTTTTTGTAAGAAGCTTTATATTTTACTTCACCTGAGAAAGTAGAATTAATATTTAATTCATACCGACCATTACCGGTGGGGCTGAAGACGGTACTGATTGATTTTGAGTTATCCCAAAGAGCCAAATTGATTTCACCGTCTTCAATAGGTTGCAACTTTTCATCATATAGTTCGGCAGTAAAAACCATCTCTTCATTACGAAAATAAATTGACTTATCTGTATTAACAATTAAGTTGTTGTTTGAATCTGTAAGAACAAGCCATTTAATAATATTGTCAATGAATGAATCGAAATACTGCTTTGATGTTTTTGAATTTTGAAGCTTCCATCGCCAAATATTTTCGCCAAACATCACAAATGATTTAATCCCCAAAGAATTATCACAAAGAATTAACGGCACTTTAGCAGGCAATGATTTATTCAAACCAAATGCAATTATTTTTGCGGTTCCTTTGACCGAATAATTATTAGCAAAGTATTGAATTGGCGGAAGATTATTCCAAAAAGAAAGAGCCTGAGAATTTTTTGAGGTAATTAAAAAATTATCCGGCGAATTAAAATCTGCCTGAATGTTTATTTTGTTGTTAGTTGTTTTGTGGAAATCAAATGGCAGGAGATTGACAAAAGAATTTGCCTTAGATAAATCAGTTTCTCCGTTTAATAAAAAGAAAAATGGTATTCGTTTTTCCTTAATCAAATTTGAAATAAAATTTATATTGGAATTTCTTGAAAGTTTTGTAGGAAAACCAACAAAAAACAAAACATCCGCACTGTCTATGTTTATTTTGGGATTCGACAAATATTTATCTGTTTCATTAATGTTTATATATGAAGAAATAATTCTATTTGTATCCGATTCGGCTGAACTTTTTAAAATGGTAAAATCGTTAGTCGGTGAATCTGATATGAAAACAATCCTTAATTTGTTTTCAAGAATATTTAGTTGAAAATGTTTTTTGTTATTCGACTTGTTTGATTCTTTTTCAATGACATCTGTATTTATCGTGAAATTAAAATCGCCTGATTTTGATGGAATGTAATTAAAAGAAATCCTGTCAATATTTGTTTGAGAAAGTGTAACTGTTTTTTCTTCAATTACTTCATCTTCTTTATTTAACCTCACCTTTATTGATTTTCCGGTAAATCCTGAATTATAAATTGCTGCTGATATTGTAGTATTATCTCCCTTATAAATATTCGTATTGAACCTGATGTTTTTTATTGATATGTCTTTGAATATTAATGTATCCGTAAAACCTACTGTAAATATTGGCAGTCCAAGATTAGTGAAATTGCTTGTAGAATTAGTTCCGCTATTGATATTGCCATCAGAAAGAATTATAGCCGTGCCTATTTTGTCCTCAGATTTTTTAATAAATCGAGAAATATTTTCAAAATTTGTCTGGTTAGAATTGGGTTTGAAACCATAATTCAAAATATTTGTTTCTCGAATATCTCTACCAAAATTAAAAAACTTTACATTTTTGATACCAGAATTATTCAAGTCATCTATAAATTTGTTCATTAAATCCCGGACATCATTGCTGTCTTTATAAAACATGGATTCTGAATTATCAATAAAAACGTAAGTAAAAAAGGTATCAGTAAATTTGTTTTTGACCGTCAAAATTGGTTCAAAAAGTAAAAGTATTAAAATAAATAGGACTAACGCTCGCAAAAATATTAACGTAATTTTTTTTGATTTATCGATTTGTGGAACCACTATTCGATAATAAAAGTATGTGATTCCTATTGAAAGCAGACCAGCAAGAAGGAAAATATACCAATATAAATTCAATGAAACAGAAAAGAGATTTTTCATGATTTTCTCAGAGTAATTCTTTTGTGTCCCATTCTTTCATTTTCTCCAGCATCTCATAATCAGTCAAATCAAAATGAATTGGAGAAATACTTACATAGTTTTTGAGGACTGCTGCATGATCTGAATTAACATTTAAATCTTCATTTGTTAATTTACCAGTGAGCCAAAAATATTTTTTCCCGTAAGGATCAATCCGTTCTTCATAAACATCATCCCATTTTGTTTTACCTTGCGATGTAAATTTTATCCCTTTAATTTCTGACTCGGGAATATTAGGAATATTCACATTTAAAAGAGTGCCCGTTTTTACTTTATTCTTTAAAATAGTAATAACTGTTTTCGCTGCAATCTTTGCTGCGAAAGAATAGTCATTTGGGTCATGACTTGCAATTGAAACAGCTATTGAAGGGACATCCATTATTGCGGCTTCTCTCGCAGCTGAAACAGTGCCGGAATAAATAATGTTTATTGCACTGTTAGCACCATTATTAATTCCGGAGACAACTATATCAGGCAAAGTTTTTAAGATATTTTTTATTCCCATTTTAATGCAGTCTGCCGGTGTGCCATCAACAGCATAACCAAAAAAATCTGAATTGTGAAAATATTCTGTTACTCTGACAGGGATTTTCATTGTGATAGCATGTCCAACTGCACTCTGTTCGGTGCGTGGTGCAACAACTAAGATGTCTCCGATTTTTTTTAATTCCTGAGCAAGCGCATAAATACCGCGTGAATCAATCCCGTCATCATTACTAATTAAAATTTTCAAAGCTGCCTCTTTAATATTCTATTTGTCTTTATGTACAATTGTTCGATAAGGGAAAGGAATTTCAATATTATTTTTATCAAACTCTTCTTTTACCGATTTGAATAAATCAGTTTTTAATATAAACCCCTCTTGCATATTTTTTGACCAAACATAAGCCCTGATATTAACCGAAAAATCTCCGAGACTTATTACCCTCGTAATTACTGCATCAACATTATTTTGTTTTTCATCTTCAGTTCGGTTGTCGATAAAGAATTTATGCTTCATTGCAACTGATTTTATTATTTCAACAGCCATATCAATGTTTGAATCGTAACTAATTCCAAATTCAATAAAATTGCAAATTTTTTCATCTATGATAGATGAGTTGACAATAACGCTTGATGAGATTTGTGAATTTGGAAAAATAATTCTCTTGTTTTCAAAATTTTTAATTATTGTGTGTCTTAATGTAATATCTTCAACAATCCCAGTTGATAAATCCCCAACTTTAATTTGATCGCCAACATGAAAAGGTTTGAAAATAAAAATAAAAATTCCACTGATAATATTTGAAAATGCTTCCTGAGCTGCGAATCCTATTATTGCAGTCAAAACTCCGGCCGAAGCTAATATTGTTATTCCTATTGATCTTAACTCAGGAACGGAATAAAAAATTACAACAAGTGCAATGGAGTATATTGCAAAGTTGATAAGGAATCTGAAAAAAGTGTAGTTGGTTTGTTGCATTTTCATTACATCTGAAAGCTTATCAACCGATTTTTCAAGAAGTTTTTTAGTAATTCGGGTAGCAATAATTGTCAAAATTAAAGTAATCCCTACAATTGCACTATATTTTATGATCATTAAATCCATTCAAACCCTTAAAATATTTTTTGCAAATATAGTGAAATTTAATTCAACCTGTTTTAGAAGAAGATTCGCATGAATAGCTGAATAAATAAGAGATGAAAAATTTTCCAATCTTTCAATAGAAACTTGTATTTTTCTGTTGTTGATGTTAATCTTTTTGAGGAAAGAATGAAAAATAAATTTTTGTGTAAAGTATTACTGATTCTCTTTATTTCATTAAATGGAGTTCCAGCTCAAGAGAGTATGATTGATATTTTTGTGATAGATTCTTATGTCACTCCAGAAAAGCCTGCTTTAATTAGAATAAGTTTTATAACCAGTGATAGCGTAAAATCAAAAATTATATTTAACGATAAATACGTTTTTAATGTCTCAAAGGATTTTCAAGGAAATCACAAGTTCGAAACTAATCTTGAAAATATCAAACTTGATTCATCTGCATTGTTTTACGTGATTGAAGTAATCGATTCAGATGGAAATATAAGTAAGAGCGATATCAATGAAATTTCTTTGCCAACTTATTTTATCAACGAACCGGCTCAAGGCAATTTTCTTACACTCTGCTTGGGAGGAACTGTTTTTGCACTTCCAAATCCGACAAATGTATTTATGAAAAGTAAAAATTATTTTTCGCTGACGAAAGAAATCCCATTTATTTCTTTTTTCAGTAAAGGGTATAATTATCCGATAGGTTATATTAGTGCTGAATATGCATATATTGAAAAGATTAAAAACAATCATTTTCTTAGATTTGGATATAAACAAATATTCAATGTCCCAGCAATTGAATTTGTGTCTTTAGGGCTAAATGCTTTTACAGACTTTAAAGGGAAGAATGGATTTTCTCCAGAAATAACTTTTGGGATTGCACGAATTTATAACATATTTACTTTGTTCAGCAGATATAGGTTTAATATCAAACCGAATGAAAGCGAATATCAATTTCATGAAATATCCATCGGACTTTATTCTAATTTTATATCTATAAACTTTTGAAAGAAGATATTTTGAGCCAAATATTATCAGTAAGCGAAATAACAAATCAAATCCGACAGCAACTTGAAATCAATTTTCAACAGATTAGCATCGAAGGAGAAATATCAAACTTCAAACCGCATGTTTCAGGACATTGGTATTTTACTCTAAAGGATTCCGGTGCACAGATTTCATGTACAATGTGGAAAGGTTTGAATAATTACGTTTTCTTCAAACCGCAAGACGGAATGAAAATAATTGCAAATGGAAGAATTACAATTTATCCGCAAAGAGGGAATTATCAGCTTGATGTTAAGTCAATGAAGATTGCCGGAGAAGGTGAACTTCAGGCGGCATTTGAAAGGTTGAAGAAAAAATTGTATGAGGAAGGTTTGTTCGAAGAGAATCATAAAAAAGAAATTCCACAGTTTTCTTCCAGAATTGGAATTGTAACAGCTAAAGACGGGGCTGCTTTTCAAGATATGATAAGTATTGCCTCAAGAAGATATCCTTTGGTAGAACTCGTTATACGACCGGCAAGAGTGCAGGGTGAAGGCGCTGCAGAGGATATTGTAAGCGGAATTCAAGAATTAAATAAAACCGATGTCGATTTAATTATTATCGGGCGGGGTGGTGGTTCCCTCGAAGATCTTTGGGCGTTTAATGAAGAAATAGTTGCACGTGAAATATTCAAATCAAAAATTCCGATAATTAGTGCCGTTGGTCATGAAATTGATTACACGATTTCTGATTTTGTTGCAGATAAAAGATCGCCGACTCCATCGGCTGCAATGGAGATTGCAACTCCAAACACTGAAGATTTGTTGTATCAACTGACAGAGTTGCAAAATGAATTTCAAAATATTCTGCAAAATAAACTTGACGGAAGCAGAGACGTTTTGAATAAAGTACTTAATTCATATGGATATCGGATGCCGCAAAATATCATTAAAAATAAAATGCAGTATTTAGATAATATTTGGTACAGATTGGAAAGCAGTGTATTTCATGAATTTGAAAAAAAGAAAAATAAAATAGAGGTTCTGTCAAATATTATTGATTCAAATAATATGGTCAAAATACAGAAAAAAGGTTATGCAATTATTAAACAAAATAATTCATTGGTAACTAAAGCAGCAGAGTTAAGAAAAGAGAAACATTTTTTAATTAAATTTTATGATGATGAAATAGGAATAAACTAATGCAAAAGAAATTCAACTCATTTGAAGAAATGTTGAAACGCCTTCAGGAGATTTCGGAAGAATTGGAGAGCGATGAAGTGGGGCTTGATAATTCTTTGAAACTTTATGAAGAAGGAATCAAATTATCAAAAGCATGTGCTAAAAAATTGGAAGAAGCAGAAGTTAAAATAACAGAACTAAAAAAATCTTTAGAATCTTGATTTGCAGGTAAATTTTATGGTTGATAAACAGAAGTATAATATCCTTTTTAAAGTAAATTCTCCAAATGATATTCGTGATTTTAATCTAAATGAATTGAAACAATTATGTACCGAAATTCGATTGTTTATGATTGATGTGATTTCAGAAGTTGGCGGACACTTTGGTGGTGGTCTGGGGACAGTTGAATTAACAGTCGCTCTTCATAAAGTTTTTAATACGCCAAGTGATTTAATCGTTTTTGATACAGGACACCAAGCCTATCCGCATAAAATTATTACCGGACGCAGAGATGAACTTCATACAATCAGACAACTAAACGGAATAAGCGGATTCCTTAAAAGAAGTGAAAGTGAATATGACGCCTTTGGTGCTGGCCATGCTTCAACTTCAATCTCTGCTGCAGTCGGAATGGCTGAAGCAAACAAGTTAAAAAATCTTGATAAAAAAGTTGTTGCAATTATTGGCGACGGTGCGATGACCGGAGGAATGGCATACGAAGCAATGAACAATTCCGGTGTTCTTAAAAGTAATTTGATTGTTGTGTTAAATGATAATCAAATGTCGATTGCTCCAAATGTTTGGCAGATTTCCAATTACTTTACTGAAATGATTTCTCACCCTGAATATAATCGATTCAAAGGAGCTATCTGGGATTTAACAGGAAAACTTGATTACTTTGGTGATAGACTGAGGAAAGTTGCCGCAAGATTAGAGACAGGGATTAAAGCCGTGATTACTCCCGGAATGTTGTTTGAAGCGTTGGGATTCAGATATTTTGGACCTGTTAATGGACATAATATTGCTCAATTGATAAAATTTTTTGAGCAAGTAAAACCCTTAAAGGGACCTATTCTTGTTCACACATTGACGGAAAAAGGAAAAGGATATAAACCTGCTGAAGGTGATGAGCAAAGACTTCATGGGACAACTCCATTTGATAAAGAAACCGGAAAAGCGTTGAGCAAATCAACCGTGCCTTCGTATACTTCAATTTTTGGAAGAGCATTAGTTGAAATTGTTAAACAAAACAAAAATGTTGTTGGAATCACCGCAGCCATGCCTGATGGTACCGGATTGGATTTTCTTCGAAAAGAAATTCCCTCCAATTTTTTTGATGTAGGAATAGCAGAAGAACATGCTGTTACATTTGCTGCCGGACTTGCAACACAAGGTATTATTCCGGTGGTTTCAATTTATTCTACTTTTTTGCAGAGGGCAATTGATCAGATTATTCATGATGTTGCTCTTCAAAAGCTGCATGTCGTTTTTGTTCTTGATCGAGCCGGATTAGTGGGAGCTGATGGTCCGACTCATCATGGTGCATTCGATTTGTCTTATCTTCGTTTTATTCCGGGTATTGTGATTATGAGTCCAAAGGATGAATCAGAGCTTCGTGATATGCTTTTTACAGCAGTAAATTTTAAAGATGGTCCAATTGTGATTCGATATCCAAGAGGCTCAGCCACAGGAGTTGAATTGAAAACTGGTTTTCAAAATCTTGAAATTGGTAAAGGTGAAAAGGTTGAAGATGGAAATGATGTTGCGATTTTAGCGATTGGAAATATGGTAAATAATTCTTTGAAGGCAAAAAAAATATTGTTGGAGAAAGGGATTAATCCTGCAATATTCAATATGAAATTTATTAAGCCGATAGACTATGAACTAATAGATAGTATCGCAGCAAATTTCAAATATATAGTTTCAATAGAGGAGAATTCCTTGATCGGAGGATTCGGCAGTGGTATTCTTGAATATTTGAATGAGAGAAATTATAAAAATGATTTTTTGCGAATCGGACTGCCGGATAAATTTATTGATCATGGAACGCAGAATGAATTACATAAAATAATTAAAATTGATGCAATTGGTATTTCTGAAAAAGTTGAATTATTTTTGAATCAACAAAAGTAGAACGGTTTAAGATGACAAAAGCTAAAATAGGTATAATAGGATTGGGAGGAATTGCACAGCTTGTTCATCTTCCTATTCTTTCAAAATTAAACTCGGTTGAAATCTCTGCTGTTTCAGATATTAATAAAAATCGGCTTAAAACAATTTCAGATAAATTCAACATAAAGAATTTCTTCAGTGATTATCGTGAAATGCTTGAGAAGACTGACCTTGATGCAGTTATTATTTCAACACCAACCGCTACTCATACTCAAATTGCTATTGACTGTTTGAATGCTGATAAAGATTTACTTATTGAAAAACCTATTTCAAAATCTTTAGAGGAAGCTATTCAAATTGATGCTCTTGCTTTGAAGAAAAAAAGAAAAGTAATGGTAGGGTTAAATGCACGATTCAGACCGGATGCAATGCTGTTGAAAAGTTTAGTAAACAGTGGTGAACTCGGCAATATATTTTATGTGCGTTGCGGATGGACAAGAAAACAAAGTTCTTCAGAAAAATGGTTTATTAAGAAAAGCGAATCCGGTGGTGGAGTTATAATCGATCTCGGAATTGTTATTCTTGATTTGTCAATGTGGATTTTGGATTTCCCCGAAATTCATTCAGTGTCTGTTCAGAATTTTTATCATCAGACAAAAAATGTTGAAGATTCAGCAATTGGTTTTATTCGTTTTAAAAATTCATCTGTTATAAATTTTGAAGTAAGTTGGTCTTTGCATTCGGAAGTTGATAGTTTGAATCTGATTGCGTTTGGCTCGAAAGGTACTGTTCATCTAAATCCATTCAGAGCCTATAGAAGGATGAATTATGGGAATATTGACTTAACTCCTGCACATAATTCGAATGTGAAAGGACTTTATAAAAAATCATATGAGAATGAATTAAAACATTTTATTGGTGCAATTAAAAATCTAAATCCACTTTATTCATCGAGTACAGATGCAGTTCATCGGATGCAATTAATTGAAGGCATTTATAAATCTGCTGAAACAAACTCAGAAATAAAGTTCTAATATGCTCTCCTCAAAAATTTTACTTGTAGATGACGAAGAAGATATAATTGAATTTTTGCGTTATAATCTTATACATGAGGGTTTTCAAATTATAACAGCGCATAATGGATTTGAAGCTCTGACTAAAATAAATGAAAATCCTGATCTGATTATTTTAGATGTTATGATGCCAAGGATGAACGGGTATGAAGTTTTTTCAAAAATTAAAGAAATAAAATCCATGCAAAATGTTCCGGTTATTTTTCTTACTGCAAAATCTTCGGAACTTGATGAAATTCATGCTTTAAACCTTGGAGCGGATGATTTTATCCAAAAACCTATTAGCATGAAAAAAATTATTGCAAGAATTAAATCCAACTTAAGAAAATTGGGTAAGTTTAATGAATCGGCTGATTCAAAGAGAAAGATTATCGAGATTGGTCCATTATTTATCGATATAGAGCAATTTATAGTAAAGATTGACGGGCAGGAATTATTTCTTCCTAAAAAAGAATTTGAGATATTGTCATATCTTGCTTCAAATCCGGGTTTAGTTTTCAACCGCGAAAAATTGCTTCGGGATATTTGGGGCAACGATGTTTTGGTTATTGATCGTACTGTAGATGTTCACGTGCGAAAAATAAGGGAAAAACTTGGTAAGCATTCAGATTTGATTGAAACAATTAAGGGAGTAGGATATAAGTTCCATAAAGATTGATAAAGAATATTTTCGATTTCTAAAATTATTTCGAAAAGATTTTCTTGTTACAAATTTTTTCTTTGGTCTTTTTTATTTTATCTTTATCCAAAGTGGGAATTTTCAATTATATTTTGCAGGCTTGGTTTTACTAAACATTTTTCTTTTCATATTATTTGTGCACAGATGGAATAAAATTAATCTGCAAGTTACACAAGCCATTCAGAGAATTATTGAAAAAAAATATTCTGATCCATCGGAGATTAAATTAGATGAATCACTTTTTGCTTTTGAAAACGGGCTAAAAAAAATATTACTGAGCAATAGAGAAATAATTAATAATCTGAAAAAAGTTGAAATGATTCGTACAGAATTTTTAGGAAACGTCTCCCACGAACTAAGAACTCCCATATTTGCAATTCAAGGATTCATTGA
>PFVB01000193.1:11460-16325 GCA_002790395.1 Ignavibacteriales bacterium CG_4_9_14_3_um_filter_34_10
GCTTTCCGTCATACAGAAAATCTAAATAATTTATTGAATGATCTGATTGACATTTCAATGATTGAAAGCGGAAAAATGAGAATGAGTTTCAGATACTTTTCTGTTGATGAGTTTTTGAAGAATGTAATTTCTGAAAATAAAATTGAAACTGAAAAGAAGAATCTGCAAATCGTGTCAGATTTTAACTTGCCGGGTGTCATGATTTACGGAGATCAAAACAGACTAAAACAGGTGATGAATAATCTTATACAAAATGCGATAAAATATACCGACTCCGGGAAAATAGAAATCAGTGCAAATGAAATTGGCAACAAAGTAAGCATATCCGTTTTAGATACCGGCATTGGAATTCCGGAAGAAGATTCAGACAGAATTTTTGAAAGATTTTACAGGGTTGATAAAAACAGATCAAGGGAAGCAGGAGGCACCGGACTCGGTTTAGCTATTGTAAAACATATTCTGGATGCTCACGGAGAAAAAATTATGGTTGAAAGTGCCTTGGGAATCGGGACAAAGTTTACATTTAGCCTCAGAAAATGATATTTTCGAATGATTATTTAATTTAATTTAATAAATTTGACTTAGGGTTCGATTTTTAATAAATTTTGAGCCTTAATTTTAAGATTTGGAGGAAATAAATGTTTGCCGTAGTCGATATTGCTGGACAGCAGTTCAATGTTAAAGAAAATAATAAATATTATGTACCAAGACTAAATGCGGAAGTAGATTCAGAAGTTGTATTTGATAAAGTTCTTTTAGTTTCTGATGATAAAGATGTTAAAATTGGAAGTCCGCTTGTAAGCAATATGAGAGTTACTGCAAAAGTTTTGGCTCATCTAAAAGATGATAAAGTAATTGTTTTCAAGAAAAAGCGAATTATTTCATATAAGAAGAAAGTTGGACATCGTCAGCCTCTTTCAAGAATTGAAGTTTTGAAAATAGGATAAAGGAGATAAAATAATGGCACATAAAAAAGGTCAAGGTTCTTCAAGAAACGGCAGAGACAGTAAACCGCAATATCTTGGCGTAAAAGCTTATGGCGGAGAATTGGTTACAGCCGGTTCGATAATTGTACGCCAAAAAGGTACAAAATTTCATCCCGGAGTGAATGTAAAAAGAGCAAGTGATGATACATTATTTGCCACTGTTGAAGGAAAAATTTTATTTGAAGAAAAACGCGGTAACCGAAAGTTTATCAGTGTTGTTCCTGTAAATTAATTTTGAAACCCTCTTTTGAGGGTTTTTTTATATCCTTCCTGATTTCTCTAAGAATATCTGTTTTAATTCCCTGAATAGCATTTTTAATAAAAAAATCTTTTTCCCTTTTTGATATCAACCTGAATTTTAAAAGGTTATTATTTGTCAAGTCCATGATATCATTTTTGAAAACGTTTCACTTTAGGCATTAAAATGTTCGTTTTTCATTTTAAAAAACAATTTTAAGAATAAAAATTTTATTTGTTTTACAAATAGAAATGTTTTTTATTAATGTTATACCATGGCAATGTTGAATTAAAAAAACACTGACAATTCTCAATTCAGAAATAAAACATTTTAGCAGAAAGGTTTGAAAATCATTTCTCGTTTTTTTTAATAGGACATCCGAAGTCAGGCAAAAGCTTTTAAACAGACTCCGGATGTGATTTTTGAAATATAAAAAAGAATTATAGTCCCAATCTTTCCATATCAGCAACAAGATTTGTAACAGCTTTAACTGAATTATCCATTAAAGCTTTTTCTTCGTTATTCAGTGTAACTTCAAAAATTCCTTCAACTCCATTTGCACCAAGGATAGCAGGAACGCCAACATAATATCCGTTGCATCCATATTCTCCATTTAATAATGCACAAACCGGAAGTAATCTTTTTTCATCATTAAGAATTGCTTCTGCCATTTGAATTGCAGCAGTTGCAGGCGAATAAAATGCCGATCCTGTTTTTAATAATTTAACAACTTCACCACCGGCTTGTTTTGTCCGATCAACAATTTTTGTCATTACTTCTTTTGCTTTTGTAGCATCGTTGTATTTTTTCTCAATCATTTCCATTGCCGGAATCCCGTTAACATTGGCATATCTTACTAATGGAACCATTGTATCGCCATGTCCACCAAGAACCATAGCATTAACATCTTTTACAGATACCCCTAATTCCCAAGCGATGAAAGAAGAAAACCTTGATGAATCAAGCACTCCGGATTGTCCCATAACTCTATTTGCAGGGAAACCTGTTACTTTTTTGAATAATGTAACCATTGCATCGAGAGGATTTGAGATGATAATGCAAATTGCATTTGGAGCGTACTGTTTTACATTTTCAGCAACTGATTTAATAATTGCTGCATTTGTTGTAAGCAAATCATCCCGACTCATCCCGGGTTTTCTTGGTAAACCGGCGGTTACGATAATAATATCGGCATTTTCAATATCCTTATAATCGCTGGTTCCTTTGAGATGGGAATCGAAACCATCAATTCTTGAAGCTTCTGCAATATCCAATGTTTTTCCAACCGGCATATCTTGAACAATATCAAATAATACAACATCACCAAGTTGACGCAAAGCAGCTAATTGAGCTAAAACCCCACCAATCTGTCCACCGCCGATTAATGCTATCTTTTTTCTTGACATTTTGAACCTCATTTTTGTTTTAAGTTTAGTTTTATAGTAAGAGTAACTTTAGTGCCTTTTTCACTGAATTCATATTTTAAGTCATCAAGAAAAGATTTCATTATATGAATTCCTCTGCCACTTTCTTTTAATATATTTTCTGGTTCAGTAGGGTCTGGGACTTTAGAAATATCAAAACCTTTTCCCTCGTCTGTTAAACTAATTGAAAAATACTTGTCATCAAATTCTATTTCAATCAATACATTCTTTGTGATATCTCTTTTATTGCCGTGAATAATTGAATTTGAAGATGCCTCAGCCACAGAAAGTGCAAGACTATTGAGCTTAGTGGGATCAACATTTGCTTCTTTTGCGATTTGCATTACAAATTCTTCTACATCAGGAAGATAATTTGCATCACTTGGTATTACTTTGGTAAATATTTTTTTATCCAATTTGCTCTCTTTCAAAGGGTATCAGTTTTTACCATTCTATATTAATTATAATTGTTAAAAATTCCAATTTACAGTGAATAATAAATTTGCCAATTCGCGGTTTACTTCTTTTTCATTTGAAATAAACTCATAATATCCGGTCGATTTGATTAAAATTCTGTCAGTAATAGAATAGGTTATTTCTGAAATTGGTCCTACGGATTTATAGTAACTATCAGGTTGCTTATTAAATTCATTCCCGTATCGGAATGTTGTAATTATATAAAATCTAAGTCCTGCAGCGAAAATTAATCCTTTATTTCGCAGTTCAAGTTTTGGTTCATAATATTCTTCCTGAATTGTGCGAAATGGTCTATTTGTGAATTTGTTCCAATTCAACTCTGCTTGTTCAGATAACTTTATGTATCCAAAAAATTTAATAAATGTTTTCTTATTGATTTTAAGCGTTGTTGAATCCTTAGCCGAAAATTGACGAAATGAAAAACTTTTGTAATTTGGATTCAAGTCTTCAAAGTCATAAACAGTATAATTTGCGGACACTTCAGCTATATTTGTTGAAGTGATTCTTGTTCCATTATAATTCATCCCCGAATAAAGTTTTAAAACCCGGGATACATTATTGTTTGAACTTCGCTCAGCAAAAATGTAAACAATTTTATTTTGATTTCCCTCAATGCCGGCAAACAGATTCCACAAATAATTAATTTGTCTTTTGTAAGTGACTTGAGCAATTGAGAGCAATTCATCGCGATCATCATAATTCAATTTAGATTGAGTATTGTAAACTAATTTGCGATGGAAGATTGAGAAAGAAATTAAATCCTTTGCAGATAGTTTGAGATTCAGTGCTCCAGACAAATTTGTAATTGCAGATTTATTATTCTTTTGAAATTCCAATTCCTGTCGTCTGTAGAAATAAAGTTGATTAGCTTTTTCTATGTTTTTTGCATTGTATTTTTCTTCTTTTTCAGAATAACTTAACCGAAGAAAACCATCTGAATTTTTTGAATTATAATTTATAGTTGATGCAAAATCAATTTTTAATTCTTCAATTTTATAATCAAAATTAGATTGCTTCACAGATTGTGCAAAAACATACTTTGTGTTTCTGTCAATTAATCTGTTTGATATGCCACTAAAAATATCGAATTGAAAGTCTGAGTTCGAAGGGAAATATTTTAATCTGTCCGAAAAAATAATTTTTCGTTCTGTCCTGCTTTGAATATTTTGTCCAATATTAAACTGCTGAGCCGTAAGTGAATCTGTATCAAAATAAAGGTCTTTTCTGACTTCTGAATAATTTGAGAATAAGTCATTTGTTATGTTATTCTCGAAATTGTTTCTTATTCGGAGAAGGAGAAATCTATCAGTATTTTTTCGCGGAGCAATATTTTCATTTAAAAATTTCATCTTCCCAGTAAGATTAAAATTTTCAATCATAAAATTTTCCGTATTTATTTCTGATCCATAGGTATATCCGTTATCTTCTTGCCCAAGCAAACTATTCTTTGCATATCCTCCAAACGGAATAATATTTATGTTTTCATAGGGATTATAAATCGAATAAAGCAGAATACTGGAATTGTTTGAATTATTCAGAATGATTTTTTTATCTCCGACATATTTGTTTGAATTAACTGATAAACCAAGTTTAAGATTCGCATTCATCTTATAATCACCGATAAATGAAAATAGGTTTTCATCCTTAATGCTTTTCTCATGCAATGATTTTATTATTGTCGAGATAAAATTTTCGTAGACACCAAACCTAAAATTGCTGAAAGCATAGTTGGCTTTAATA
>PFVB01000193.1:16388-18068 GCA_002790395.1 Ignavibacteriales bacterium CG_4_9_14_3_um_filter_34_10
ATCAAGAGTGATTTTTTCATTCAGCAGAGAAGATTACATTTTGATGATTTTATATTTTTTATAGCCATTGTAGAATTCATTAGATGCCGTTTTGATCACGGTTGCCAAAGGTATTGCCATTAACATTCCAAATGCACCCATCAATTGATTTCCTGCAAGAATAAGGAAAATAATCAAAATAGGATGCAGCCCTGTTCTGTTTGAATAAATATGAGGCTGAATAAAACCATTGTCAAGTGTATAAATTGAAATAAACAAGAACAATATTTCAGGCAGTTTTGATAAATCCCCAAATTGAATTACAGATAGTAAAATTGCAGGCAGGCCACCAATGAATGGTCCAAAATACGGAACGAGATGACCGATACCGGCAATAAAACCTATTGTGATTGAATTTCCGATTCCTAAAATTGAAAGTCCAAATGAAATTAATGAGCCTACAATAAAAGCATCTAAAATCCAGCCGCGGATAAATATTCCTAATTGAATCCCTGTCTTATTCAAAATTGAGTATGCAAATTCAAAATATCTGTTGGGAACGATGTTCACAAAACTTTTCAATATCAATTTGTTGTCTCGCAGAATGAAAAAAGTTATAAATGGAATAATTACCGCAATGATTATAATATTAAAAAGGCTTGATAAAATAAGGCTGAAATTGTCAATCAACTTAAAGAAAATAGTATTTAAAAGATTTTGAAGTTTGGTTATAAGAATTCCGGTATTGATAAATGGAAAATAGTGCCTGATTGTATTTTCCATACCTGAGGAAACTTTTGAAATATTTTCTGCATTCAAAAGATTTGAAAATGAATTTAGTTGTAAAATTATTTTAGGGAGAAGAAGTGAGGCAATAAAAAATAGCAGGATACCATTCAGGATAAAAATAATAACCACAGAAAATTTTCTTTCAAAACCATGATTTTCAAGAAATGAGACAACCGGATTGAAAAGCATAGAAGCTAAAATTGACAAAAGTAGAATTATTATTATGTCAATAAAATAGACAGTGGCAGCAATCAAAAAAATTAAACCAATAGAAATGAATGTGCCAATTATTAATGAGTTTCTGTTTTTTTCAGCCATAAAGTTTGCTTTGTTGATTTCCAAAAAACTTAATTTAGTTTCTAAGAACAATTCCTCCAGTTTCCAATATTAAAATAATTTTTATTTTTATAAAAATCGCAATAATATTTTTATTTTTGAGTTAACAAAAAACACAAATCAAGGGATTAAAATGGCTGAATTGGAATTATTAAAACAAATTAAATTAAAAGCTTCACAAAGAAAAAAGATAATAGTATTGCCTGAATCGCATGATGACAGAGTTTTATATGCTGCAGAAAAATTAACCAAAGAAGGAACGGTAAAAGTTGTGACTTTGGGAGACGAAGGAAGGGTACATGAATCTGCAAAACGATTGAATATCGATTTAACGGGGGTAAGAGTAATTGATTATATAAAGTCAGAAAAATTCAGTGACTTTGCCAACATATTTTTTAATATGAGAAAACACAAAGGAGTCACAATTGAGCAGGCACACGAGATATTAAAAAGAGATTTGTTTTATGGAGCGATGATGGTAAAGGAAGGACTGGCTGACGGTTCTGTTGCAGGTTCGACTGCATCCACCGGTGATGTTTTGAAAGCAGCATTGCAATGCGTTGGAATGCCAGATGG
>PFVB01000193.1:18203-18345 GCA_002790395.1 Ignavibacteriales bacterium CG_4_9_14_3_um_filter_34_10
TACCAATAGTTCGATGAACTCACTACAAGTAAAATGGCAATTGTAGTTTCAGGAGAAAAACAAAAGAGCCCGTTCTTCGCCATCCTCGCGACTGGCGTAATCGTCATAGTCCTTGGAGTTGGGGCGTATTATCTCTTCTTCA
>PFVB01000193.1:18373-18515 GCA_002790395.1 Ignavibacteriales bacterium CG_4_9_14_3_um_filter_34_10
CGTCTCGCAAGACCTCCAATCCATTTCGCAGGTTTCGAAGGTCAACATTGATACTCAAGCCATTACCGAGTCACCGATTTACAAAACCCTCGTCCAGAAACTGCCGGCCTTGCAGGCTAGCGGCTACGGTCGCGCCAATCCA
>PFVB01000115.1:0-186 GCA_002790395.1 Ignavibacteriales bacterium CG_4_9_14_3_um_filter_34_10
ACAATTTTAGGAGTATCGTTTAATCCTCTGGCAAAACTCACTACTCCCGAACTGATGTAGTGAGCGTAATCTAAAATTGTCTGTGCGCCAATTCCGAAAACACTTCCACTGTAAGTTGTAATACATTGCTGATTTGTTCCAACAATAAATTTTTTGTGGGCTTCTCCATCCAGAGCAATGGATTGA
>PFVB01000115.1:207-11443 GCA_002790395.1 Ignavibacteriales bacterium CG_4_9_14_3_um_filter_34_10
ACAGTGTCACAATCATCAACAACGCAAAAGCAAGTTTCTTTTGTAATTCCAGAAGCAATTCTAATTTTTCTTAGTATAAAGTAAGCTAACATACTTAATAGGAGTGCGATAAGCGGACTAATAATGAGAGGCATTAAAAAAGTATCGCCAAACCTGGAAAAATTAAAAGCCGTTCCAACAGCAAGAAATCCGCTACCTAATAATCCACCAACTAATCCGTGAGTTGTTGAAATTGGCATTCCAATTTTTGTTGCCAGGAAAACTGTTGTAGCAGCACCTAATGCAATTGAAACTGCGAATGCCGGCGTTTGGATTAATTCATCTGGAATTAATCCTTTACCGGAAAAGTTTTTTACTAAAGTACCGGCAAGAATAATTGCTGTAAGAGATCCGAGCAGTGTGGTGATGGTTGCCCAGTTTATTGCTCTTTTATAATTAGTCGTACCGCTACCAAATAAAGTGGCGACACCTTTAAAGTTATCGTTGGCACCATTGCTGTATGCTAAAAAAAGTGCTGTGCAAAAAAGTAGTATTAAAAGCAAAGTAATCTCTTCAATATGTATTATCTAATTAAGTAAGTCAACTTACGCATTTGTCACGCTGAATTTATTTCAGCATCTAAAAAACTTGACAAAAAAAAGATTCTGAAACAAGTTCAGAATGACATTATTGTAAACTTTGTGTAAGGTGATTTAAGTAAATAAAATTTTCATCTTTGTTTCATTCCAACTCCTGCCTAACACAGGCAGGTTCGTGGGAATGACATTTTATTTTCAAAAACCTTGATATCAGCCAGACAATCCAATAAGCTTCACATAATATTTTTCACTAAACGGTGATTGATAATTAAGATTTAACTTTTCATAAACCTTAGAAGGAATTCCAATATCAGCGAGATAAAGATCACCAGTAACATCAGAGAGTAATCCTGTTTTGGGCAGTGCAAGTGTCATAGTTATATCAGGATTAATAAACGTGCCCATCTTCTCACCAGAAGTTGCATTCACACCAGATGGAACATCTAATGAAATTCGTATTCCCAATTTGTTTGAAGCCCAATCGATCATCTCAGCAGAAGTACATTTTGGTTTTCCGGTTAAACTATAACCTATGATTGCATCAATAATCAAATCAGGATTTTCATATTTTAATTCTTCGACAGGAATAATTTTGGCATTTGTAGATTTTAATATATGAAGTTGGTATGCAGGAACATCTTTTAATTTTTCGGTATCTGTAATGCACACATAAACTTTAGCACCTCTGTTTGCAAGATGTCTTGCTGCACAAATTCCGCCACCGCCGTTTCCTCCGGTACCTGCAAGAATTAATATTTCAGATTTGTTCCAGCTCTTACCTAAACTTTTGATCGTTAGCTCAGCTAAATTCCTTCCTGCATTTTCCATCATCTGGAAAAGATTAGGACCGGTTTCTTCCATTGCAATGCGATCGATTTCAATCATTTGCTCCATCGTTACAGCAGGAACAACTATTCCATTTTCAGTTCTATAATTTTTTATCATGATTTAGATTTTAATTTCCATACGAGAATAAAGAAGGCAATATTTACAAAAGCTATAAAACCAAGAGTGTAATCAAGGCCCAAAACAAAATGATCTTTCCATTCTTTTGTATCTCCAAATATTTCATCTTTTGTTTCAACAAGCACTTTCGTTTTAGTGAATATTTCAGCACCAAAACTAAGCCAAATAATGATTGCTGCAATGCTTATTAGCAAACCGGTCAATAAAACACGTTTCTGTTTTGTATTAATTTTCATTTACATCCTCACTTAAGAATTTGATTTATAAAGTAAGCCTAATATTGCGCCATAGATTAAATGCCCAACAAGACTTGCCATTGAAATCATTATTGAGCCTGAAAAGAATCCATCAAAATAACTCCCTCCACTCATTATTGTCATCATAGGCATAACCATAACTTGAGCAATAATCCACGGAATTAATCCAAACAATGCACCGGTTTTTAAGTCTGAAGATTTATGTGTTTTTGACAGAAAGATTATTGCATAACCTAATGCAAGAATTTCACCAACCATAAAATGAGCCATCCATCCAACTATTATTGGTGCACCCATAGTTGCTGCCAACATTTTAGGAATATTCATTTCAAATCCCATTAATGGTGCCATAAAGGTAAATGCAGTCATAACTACAGTTGCAACTACTCCTGAGATTAATGCGGATTTTATTGAGAATTGTGTTTTCATTTTTATACTCCGTTGTTTTTAATTTCACACGTAAACTTAGGAGTTCTTAAAGCAAAAGAGTGTCAAGATTTTGACAAAAACACATTTAGATAGAATATAAACTGAAAAATAAAGAAGATTACAAAATATAAAATTGTACACCCGGAAGGATTCGAACCCTCAACCCTCTGATCCGAAGTCAGATGC
This sequence comes from Ignavibacteriales bacterium CG_4_9_14_3_um_filter_34_10, assembly GCA_002790395.1. Taxonomy (GTDB): domain Bacteria; phylum Bacteroidota; class Ignavibacteria; order Ignavibacteriales; family Melioribacteraceae; genus UM-FILTER-34-10. The sequence continues at coordinate 2,624 of PFVB01000115.1, forward strand.
TCTATCCAGTTGAGCTACGGGTGCATGGAAGAATTATTTTTTAATAACTACTACAAAAATAATTTCCCTTAATGACTTTTCAAAAAAAAACAATTGATAAAATTAATAATCATTATTAAAGCGATTGGGCAAAATATCTGGTTTATTATTAGGAATAAAAATTTTTTTGTAAATATTGCTTATCTGTTGTATGCACTTTTGGAAAATTCATCCTCTGTAACTTTGAGAAAACTACCAGGCTTAATATTATTTTTTTCTGATACCCGTTGAAGTAAACAGTATTACAATATCTATAAATTTATTATTACTACAGCCAATATGAACACTTTTTGAAGAAGCAGACATTTATCCACTCCCCCCAGAAATGTCTCTGTATCTATCTAAATATTTTTTATCGCAGGAATGATTTGCTTTATAAAAATATATTTTTGATCTAGTTGCATCTCTACTAGAACTGCAGAATTCCATCTTCCTTTTTCTTCAGTTGCTCGCTTCTCTTGACTTGAAACATTCCTAAAATAGCCACTACCGTCAATTAAATACATCAAGATTAAATCCTTTTTCCTATGATTAATGAAAAGTAGATTTTGTTTGAACAAGCGTAAAGAATTATTTTCGCTTACTCCATCATCATTAAAATCTTCAATTGCAACTCCATATTCATCATTTGTTTCTGTTTCAATATTCAGTAATCCCTTCGCAGAAAAATCAAATCTGGCATTTTTCAACTCGTTTACATTTTTTGTTTGAATTAATATTGTTCTATTCTTAAAGCAGAATAATTTTTTGCCACATTTTTATTGAATAATTACGATCAACTATTTTTTTTCTGTTATTTTGTAATAATTCAATTTTTATTTTGTTAATAATTTCTATTTCTAAACCGAGTTCAGGTTCAATTAAAATTTATTTGCTTATAAATCAAGTATTTATTTAATTAGAATTAACGCAATTTAATATTTAAAAACAAAAGGTGAATATGGGATTAAATGAATTTCTAAATAAAGAATATTTCCCTGCAATGCATTCAGCAGAACACATTCTTAACCAGACAATGGTTAGGAAATTTAAGATTAACAGGTCATTCAGCAATCATATTGAAAGAAAGAAATCAAAATGCGATTATTATTTTATCAGGAACCTGATTGCAGAGGAAATCACCGAAATTGAGTCGCAAGTAAATTTAATCATCTCGCAAAATTTAATTATTTCGGAGAGGTTCATTTCGAAAGCAGAAGCAGAATCACTCTTCAACCTTGAAAAACTTCCTGATCCAAGTGTAGAAATAATAAGAATAATCGATATTGGTGATTATGATTCATGTCCATGCAGTGGGAATCATGTAAGCAATACTTCTGAAATTGGTATGTTTAAAATTATTTCATCTGATTTCAGTAATAATATTTTGAGAATACGCTATAAACTTCTTCCTAATAAGTATGACATATAAATAGTTTGATTATATTTCAAAAGTTGAATTAAATAATTATTTTTATCATGTATTCTTAAAATTTTGAGAAAAATAATGATACCAATTAATAAATTCGAAATTTTAGATAATTACAGCAATCTGATCAAAGCTTCTTTTCAAGGCAAAGATAATTTTCCTGATGAGATATGTAATTTTTTGGTTTCTGATTTTGAATTTCAATCTGCTGTGCTATTCAAATATATTCAGAATGATTCGCTGCAAGTTCTCGGTAAGTCATCAACTGCAAGGAAAAATTATCTTCGTGGTTCCGAGTTTAACTGCTCAGTTTGTAAATTAAAAACAAATGTAAATGATTTTGGAATCAACTCTGATTCGAATTGCGAATTACAAATTTCTGAATTTGTTATTTATGAAAGTTGCGTAGCATTTACATTAAACTCTAATGAAAGAGCATTCTTAAAAATTGCAAAGAAAATTCCATTCTCTCAATCTGACGCTGAATTTATTAGAAAAATTGCTGATTATATTAAATATATTTTAATAAATTGGCTGAATATTAGAGGCGGAAACACACTTTTATCAGAGAAACCATTTGGTGATTTGGTAAGCGACTCTTCAAATGAGTTGAGAAAATTTGCCAACTCAATTATTGGCTCTGCTTCAATTCTTGGTGAGGATAATCTCACATCATCGCAATATGAATATGTCCATCAGATAAAAAAAAGCTCACAGAGTCTCCTGCTTAATCTAAAAGACTTAATTGATGTTTCTAAACTTGAATCTTCATCTCATGAGGATCAAAGAAAAAATGTTAATTTAAAAAATGTTGTTGATGAGTGTATTTCCAATATTAATTTAAAATTCTCATCTTCAAACAGAATTTTTTCTTTCATTCCTGACTCAACGATTCCAATTGTCATAAATATTGATGAAAATAAACTCAAATACATTCTCACTTCTTTATTACTAATTTCTTCAAGACTTACTGAGGCAAATGAAATTAAGATTCGTGCAAATGCTTTGTCAACAGAAAAGATTCAGTTTGTAATTACTGATAATGGAAAAGGAATTAGTGAAAGTATTCAGAAAAATATTTTTGAACCTTTTTCACTAACCAAGATTGATGATTTTTCAAATACAGGTTTATCAGGACTTTCACTAACTCTCGCATACAAATATGTAAAAGCATTATCCGGAGATATTCGGATAACAAGTTATATCGGTAATGGTTCTACTTTTAGTTTTTCAGTAAAAGCCGACTTGTTAAAAGCTTCAGAAAACGAAATAGTTTCGAAGCTTCCAAAAATTACAACTCAAAATAATATCCTTGTAATCGAAGATGATTATGCGACATCAAAATTATTAAGTAATTATCTGAATAAATGGGGTTACAGTCCAACAATTGTTAATAACGAGGATCAGGTTTTTACTCAACTTGAAAAAGAAAAATATTTGGCAGTAATATTAGATATTGAACTCCCGCATATTAATGGATTGGAATTACTCAAAAGAATTCATTCAATTCCAAATTGTAAAAACTTGCCTGTTATCGTGTGTTCAGTGGAAGTTGAAAGCCAAAAAGCTTTTCTCCTCGGTGCTGTTGAATATTTCATCAAACCGATTAACTACAATTTCTTAGTGGAAGTTTTAACAAGTTATAAGTTGCGAAAAAATTCAAATGTATTATGTGTTGATGATGATTTACCCACATTAAATTTGGTCAAGCAGGCAATCGAAACAGCCGGATTTATTGCAATTGCCGAAAATGTAAGTGCGAATGTAATGCCACTCATTCATGATAAACAAATTGACCTTGCTATTGTTGACTTAGATATGCCTTTTCCGAACGGCTTTGAATTAATTAAACTAATTAAGTCTGAACCAAAATTCGCCCAGCTTCCAATAATTATATATACGGGAAAAGAAAATTTCCAGGAAGACTTAAAGCAAATTGACGGCTTATTCGATGAATTACTTGATAAAAAAAGCACGAGAATTGAAGACCTTGCTGATGTGATTAACAAGATGATCAATCGATACGAAGAACCAAGTCCCGTTGAAGAAGTAATCAAAAAACCTTCGGATGAATTAAAGATTTTATTTGCCGAAGATTATAAACATTCACAAATAATAGTGACACGTTTACTGAAAAAGAATGGTTTTGAAAATGTAGTGGTTGTTGAAAACGGCGAAGAAGCTTTGAAACTTGCAAAGCAGGATCATTTTGATTTGATTCTGATGGATATGCAAATGCCAATAATGAATGGCTTTGAAGCTACTTCACAAATCCGATTAATTCCTTCTTATAAAGATACGCCTATTATTGCACTGACAGCATTTGCGATGAAAGGCGATAAGGAAAAATGTATTGAAGCAGGCGCAACCGATTATATACCAAAACCGATTGACAGCAAGGAATTTATTGAAAAGGTAAAATACTATGTCAATTCAATGAAAAAAGTTTAAGTAATTAAAATCTATATTTAATATTTTTACAACAAATTTTATAACATCAGGGAACTGATGTTATTTTTTAAAATAAAGGATTAAAATGATTAATGAATTTCCACGAGTAAGATTTGCCCCCAGTCCCACAGGTTATTTACATGTTGGTGGATTAAGAACTGCACTTTACAATTATCTTTTTGCCAAGAAGAATAAAGGAATATTTATACTCCGAATTGAAGATACCGACAGAAACAGATTTGTTGAAGGAGCAGTTGATAATTTGATAGACACTTTAAATTGGGCGGGTTTGATGGCTGATGAAGGTCCAAAATCCGGTGGTGAATATGGTCCCTATATTCAATCAAAGAGATTAGATATTTACCAAAAATATGCAAATGAATTACTCGGAAAAGGACATGCTTACAGATGCTTTTGTACTTCAGAAAGACTTGGAAATCTTCGTGAAGAACAAAAGAAACTGAAACTACCTCAGGCAAAATACGATAAACATTGTCTGAACTTATCAAAAGATGAAATCAATAAATATTTAGAGAATAAAATTCCTTTCACGATTCGGTTGAATGTTAAACCGGGTAATAAAATAATTATTGATGATATTATTCGTGGAAGGGTAGAATTTGATCCAAGTACTGTTGATGATCAAGTGTTGATTAAAAGTGACGGTTACCCGACTTACCATCTTGCAAACGTTGTTGATGATCATCTAATGAAAATAACCCATGTTATCCGTGGCGAGGAATGGCTTTCATCAACTCCCAAACACGTATTATTATATAATTATTTTGAATGGGAAATTCCTGCATTTGCACATCTGCCTTTGCTATTAAATTCTGACGGATCAAAATTAAGTAAAAGACAAGGTGACGTTGCAGTTGAAGATTACAGAACTAAAGGCTATTTAAAAGAAGCCTTGATTAATTTTGTTGCGCTGCTTGGGTGGAGCGCCGGTGATAATCAGGAACTCTATTACTTGAATGAACTTGCTGAAAAATTTTCACTTGAACGGGTTCAAAAATCTGGTTCAATTTTTAATATAGACAAACTTAACTGGCTGAACTTTGAACACCTTCGCAAAAAAACAGATGCTGAATTGGTTTCAATGTTAAAAGATGAAGTATCAAAATCAGAATACGATGCCGTTGATTACTCCGATGAATATTTGCTAAAAGTGATTCATGCCATGATTGAACGGGTAAATTTTTTGAGTGAATTTATTACAAAATCATTTTACTTTTTCATAGCTCCAACTGAGTTTGAAGAAACTTCCCGATTAAAAAACTGGAAACCAGAAACTCCAAATCATTTGCAAAGGCTTTGCGATAATTTTGAAAATGTGCTCAACAATACCAAAGAGGAATTTGAAGTTTCACTTGCAAAAACTTCTGAAGAACTTGGAATTGGGAAAGGTAAATTAATACATCCATTAAGACTTGCTGTTTCCGGCGTTAGTGGTGGTCCTGGAATTTACGAAATTCTTGAAATCATTGGAAAAGAGGAAACGGTAAATCGCATAAAATCTGCTATAGAGAAATTAAGCTAAGCCACGACAACGACTTTCGAATTTATTTTTAACTTTACATCTTACTCTAATAAGCTATTTTTCTTATAGAGAGAAAGATAAATAATTTTACTTGTTTTTGGCACTCCAACTATCTTTCAACGTAACAGTTCTATTGAAAACCAGTTTGTCATCGGAAGTAAACTTCGAATCAACACAAAAATATCCATTACGCTCAAATTGGAATCTGTCTCCTTTCCTTGCTTCATTTAAGATAGACTCAATCTTTGCATTTCTAATAATCTGTAATGAATCCGGATTGATTGTTTCAAGCCAATTTTCCACTGCTCCAGGATTCTCAACATTGAATAAGCGATCATATAATCTGACTTCTGCATCGACAAAATAATTTGCAGACACCCAATGGATTGTCCCTTTCACTTTTTTTGTGCTCGTTCCCGATCCGCTTTTTGTTTCAGGATCATAACTACAACGCAATTCAACAATTTCGCCATTTTCATCCTTCACAATTTCTTCACATTTAATAATGTATGCATATCGAAGTCTGACTTCCCCACCGGGAATTAATCTATGAAATCCTTTAATTGGGTTTTCCATAAAATCTGTCTTTTCAATATATAGTTCTTTCGTGAATTTGACTTTTCGAGAACCAGCAGTTAAATCTTCAGGGTTATTAATTGCATCAAGATCCTCTAGACCTTCATAATTAAGCAATATAATTTTTAATGGACGCAACACGCCCATTACTCTTTGTGCTTTTTTATTTAAATTATCCCTGATCGCAAACTCTAATAGAGAGATATCTGTGAGTGCATCACGTTTTGCAACACCAATTATTTCTGCAAAATTTCTAATTGCTTCCGGAGTATAACCCCTCCTTCGATATCCGGAAATAGTTGGCATTCTTGGATCATCCCAACCATCCACATAATTTTCTTTTACAAGCTGCAAAAGTTTTCGTTTGCTCATTACAGTGTAACTGAGATTTAATCTTGCAAATTCAATCTGTTGAGGATGATAAATTTCAAGATTATCGAGAAACCAGTCATACAATGGTCTGTGATTTTCAAATTCAAGTGTGCAGATTGAATGCGTTATTCCTTCTATTGAATCTTCCAACCCATGTGCCCAATCATAAGTTGGATATATGCACCATTTGTTTCCCTGTCGATGATGTGCTTCATGTACAATTCGATACATAATTGGATCACGCATATTAAAATTAGGCGATGACATATCAATCTTTGCTCTCAAAGTTTTTGATCCATTTGAAAATTCTCCATTCTTCATCCGATAAAACAAATCCAGATTTTCTTCAATGGTTCTGCTTCTAAAAGGGCTTTCTTTTCCGGGTTCTGTTAATGTTCCTCGAGTCATTCGGATTTCATCAGCATTTAGGTCACATACATACGCTTTGCCTTTTTTTATCAGTTCTACTGCATATTCAAACATTTTATCAAAATAGTCCGAAGCAAAAAATATTCTATCTTCAAAATCTCCGCCTAACCATTTTACATCTTCAACAATCGAATCAACATATTCCTGCTCTTCTTTTTCTGGATTTGTATCATCAAACCGGAGATTAAATTTCCCATTAAAATCACGGGCTATTCCATAGTTTAAATAAATAGATTTAGCATGCCCGATATGTAAATAACCATTTGGTTCAGGAGGAAATCTTGTGTGAACTCTCCCATCAAATTTATTGGTCTTCAAATCTTCATTTATAATTTCATAAATAAAATTTTTGAATTTATTCTCGGTATTATTCTCTAACATAATTTCTCTTTTTTTTTATTTAAAAATAATTAAAGTATGATTTATTAACTATTTAATGTCAGATTATTTATTTTTTCTATCATTAAAATGTAAAAGTAATTTGATTTTTATTTTGTGCTTAAACAGTAGAGTATTATATGTCTAACTTAATCATGTTGAATGAAATGTTTTCAAATCTTTCTGAAGGAATCATTCCTTTCTGGTATCCACTAGTAATTGATCAAAAATACGGTGGTTATTTATCAAATCTTAATTTCAAATTCGAACCGAATATAAATCAGGAAAAAATGATTGTAACACAGTCACGGCATATTTGGGCATTATCTAAATTCAGTAATTTTTTCAACGAAGAGAGACTAAAAGAATATGCATTTCATGGTTTTAGATTTCTTAAAGAAAAAATGTGGGATAAAGATTTTGGTGGTTTTTTTACAATTACAAATCGTGAAGGCAACCTGACAAATCAGTATGGTTATTTTGATGAAAAAAGAACTTATGGAAATGCATTTGCAATTTATGGGCTTGCTGCTTTGTATGGAGTAATTCATGATGAAGAAATTTTACGATTAGCAAAACAATCGTATCGTTGGATCGAAGAACATGCTTTGGATAAAATAAATAATGGTTACTTTCAGTTCCTTGACCGCAAAGGAAGACCGTTTGATAAAGATTCCTCATATCAAACAAGTGCAGTTGACAAAAGTGAAGTTGGTTTGAAGGATCAGAATTCATCAATTCATCTTTTAGAAGCCTACACGGAACTATACAAAATTTGGAAGTCTCCGGAATTAAAAAACAGTCTGCATAATTTATTAATACTGATCAGAGATAAAATGGTAAATGAATCCGGATATTTAAGATTATTCTTTGATTCAAAGTTAAATCCAATTTCAGATGAAACAAATTTGGTTTTAGATCATGTTTCATTTGGGCACGATTATGAGACAGCATTCCTAATGCTTGAGGCTTCTTTTATGCTCGGAATTAAAAATGACAGATTGACTTTAACAATTGCAAAGAAAATGATTGATCATGCAATCGAATTTGGTTGGGACAAAAAAAACAGCGGATTCTTTGATGCAGGATTTTATTTTAATAACAAGAACAAGTTGGAAATTATTAAAGACACTAAAGTTTGGTGGGCACAGGCTGAAGCTTTGAATGCATTACTGCTATTTTCAAAAATCTATCCTAATGAGAAAAAATATTATGATTTATTCATTCTTGAATGGGAGTATATTAAAAAATATTTGATTGATTATAAATTTGGAGATTGGTATTGGAGTAGTCTTGAAAAAGAACCATTCTATCAGTCTGAACCTAAAGCAAACATTTGGAAAGGCACCTATCATACCGGTAGAGCCTTGATGAATTGTATTGAAATGCTTTCAATAAATTCCAATAATATATTAATGAAAAATATTGATTTTGAAAATGGAGTGGAGACTTGGTTAATGTTTATAAAGCACTGGGAGGATATTGCCAATAATAGTTAACAAATGATTATGTGAAGATAGAAGTAAGTAAAGTACCGAAGGCCGGACTCGAATCTACCTGTCGGTAGACAGGCCGGCACGAGGTGAAAGTTTTCTTAAATACTCCTTTCCTATTCCGGACTTAA
>PFVB01000170.1 GCA_002790395.1 Ignavibacteriales bacterium CG_4_9_14_3_um_filter_34_10
CAACTGGGGCTTCAAATCCCGGCACTAATCTTTTATATGAATTTGTACTGGGATTTGTAAATGCAGAAAGTGCGGGACCATGCTTCAACATACCACCAATAAAATATCGCCCAAACTCATTTACATTTCCATATTCACCTTTTTTATAAAATGCATTCTTTCCATTTTTAGTTAGGAACAAGTGAAGATGCATTCCATTGCCGGCTTGCTGATACATTGGTTTCGGCATGAATGTTATAAATAAATTCTTTTGTCTTGCCAGATTAAACAAAATATATTTTGCAGTAATTACGTTATCACCGGAAGAAACAAGATTATGAAAATAAGTTTCAATTTCCTGTTGACCTCTTTCTCCGCCTTCATGATGATGATATTTCACATCAATGTCAAAATGCTTGAAATATTTACAAGCTTCATCTCTGAAATCATCATAAATATCGAAAGGATTTGCAGCATGATATGCTCTTTTATAAAATTCCTCTGCATGTTCAACTTTATAAAATGATGTTGATGTTCTCGTATCATATTCAACATCGGAAAAAATATAAAACTCAAATTCCGGTCCCCAACAGGATTTTTCAGCCCCGGTTATATCAAACAATAATTTTTCAACTTTCTTTGCTAGGAATCGCCCATCCTGTAAAAAATTTGATCGCTTTGCATCCGTCAAATAAATGTGAGAATAAAAACTGAGTGTTTTAGTTTCTCTAAAAGGATCAATAGTTGCAGTATCCAAATCAGGAATTAAAATCATATCTGAATTTTCAACTTTAGAAAAACCATAACTCGAGCCGTCAAATCCAACACCTTCATTTATAAGTTTTTCTATTGTGTTTGAATGATAAGGAAGTGAAATATGATGAAGTCTTCCAACAAGATCGATGCACTTTAGATCGATCATTTCAATTTTATTTTTTTGAATAAAATTTTTAATACTATTAATTGTTGCTTTTGGCATGTTTTCCTCAATATAAAAAATCCTCATTGTTTGGATGAGGATTATCAAAACGGTTTAAATATTATCCTTTATAATTTATAGAAGCCAAACCCGGAAAAATTGCCGTAGTGTCCAACTCCTCTTCAATCCTGATTAACTGATTGTATTTTGCAATTCTATCAGTTCTGCTAGCGGATCCGGATTTGATCTGACCAACATTAGTTGCAACTGCAATATCAGCAATTGTTGTATCTTCTGTTTCACCCGAACGGTGGCTAATTACAGAAGTGTATCCAGCATTTTTTGCCATTTCGATTGCATCTAATGTTTCAGTTAAAGTACCAATTTGGTTTACTTTAATTAAAATTGAGTTGGCAGCTTTCATTGCAATTCCTTTTGAAAGAAATTCGGTGTTTGTTACAAATACATCATCACCTACTAATTGAATTTTGCTACCGATTTTATCTGTTAATAATTTCCATCCGTCCCAGTCAAACTCTGACATACCATCTTCCAAAGAAATGATTGGATATTGATTTACCCAACTTGTCCAGTAATCAACCATCTTTTCAGGTGACATATATTCTTTTGTGGATTTGAATAAATAATATTGTTTTTTCTCAGCATCCCACATTTCACTTGCAGCAGGATCAAGAGCAATGAAAATATCTTTCCCCGCTTTGAATCCGGCTTTTTCAATTGCTTCGAGGATTACTTCAACAGCCTCATGGTTTGATTTCAAGTTAGGAGCAAATCCCCCTTCATCGCCTACGGCAGTGTTATATCCTTTTTCCTTCAATACAGATTTCAAAGCATGAAATGTTTCTGCGCCATATCTTATTGCTTCTCTAAACGAAGGAGCCCCGGCAGGCATAACCATAAATTCTTGAAAGTCAACATTATTATCTGCATGCTTTCCACCATTAAGAATGTTCATCATCGGCACGGGCAATGTTTTTGCGTTTACTCCGCCAATATATCTATAAAGAGGAAGTCCAAAAAATTCTGCAGATGCCTTTGCACAAGCTAATGAAACTCCAAGAATAGCATTTGCGCCAAGTACACTTTTATTTGGTGTTCCATCTAATTCACATAAAAAATTATCAATAGCTACTTGCTCAGTCGCATCGAAATCAATCAATTGGTCTGCAATTTTATCATTAACATTATCAACAGCATTTTGGACACCTTTACCTGAGTATCTTGAATTATCACCATCTCTTAATTCAACTGCTTCATTTTCACCGGTTGAAGCTCCACTAGGAACCGCAGCTCTTCCAAGGACTCCAGATTCAAGTAAAACATCAACTTCAATTGTCGGATTACCACGTGAATCCAAAATCTCTCTTGCAAAAACATCAACAATCATTGTCATACCTTTATTCTCCTTTGTTAAAAAAATTTTCAATGGAAAACTACTATAAAGGACATTGAAATTCAATTTTAACAAAACAGCTAAACACTTCCGCTTAATTTTCAATTATTTATTGCAATTTTAGTAGAAATATTTTTATAATTTTTCAATTAATACTATATTTAACTATTATTTTTATGGAATGATGAAACTAGAAAAAGTTGTAATAAAAACAGACGAAAAAGATTTGGAAAGAGTTCAAAAAGTTATAGACTCAATTCCACAAATGAACAAATCCATTATGATAGGTAAAATTATTTATGGAAGATTGGGCGATAATATTTTATTAAGTTTCAATACAGACTCTGCCTCCTTCCCTTTTATTTTTGAGAAACTTATTATTAATAATGTAAAAGTAATTTTAGACAGCAGCACGGAAAAATTGCGTCAAACATTGACTCAAAAAAAAGGGCCTGTTCCTTATGAAGGGTGGGATTCATTGAAAAAATTGGCGAAACCACAGGAATCAATTGAAGCAATTGCCAGCAGCGGAAATTATCAGGAACTTTTTAGAATTTGCAAAGATATTCGAAATGAGAAAAGCCGAATTGAAGAGGCACAGAATTCTATTCCGAGTGCGGTATCAATTTGCATCCAAAATATTTATCAAAACGCAAAGACACAAAAATCCCGAATAGACGATTCGGTTAACAAACTTCTTGAAATTTCATCGGATCAAAACCTAAAAAGCCCCGCTTTTATTGAACAAACAAAAGTAGCAGGTATATTAGCAATAGAACTTTGGAGTCTGGAGGAGTATAATATTTATAAGCTTATACAAATCTGTAATAATAATCAGATTCATAAATACGTTAATATATCAGCCGCAATAAAATTCAGTAAAGTTGTACTTGCAAAACCAGAGACGCATGAAAACAATCTCGAATTTGCAATTAAAAAACTTAATCTTAGGTGGTTAAATATTTGCCTTCCGATAGTAGAGCATGAAATTAATGATTCTGATAAGACTCACTTTCAAAATTTAATTTCTTACATAGAAACCCGCAGATAGTTTTTTTTGATTAGTCATTTCATCAAACTATTTTTAACAAGTTAATTTTTTACAAAAGTTTATTTCTTGCCCCCGTAGCTCAGCAGGATAGAGCAGCAGTTTCCTAAACTGTTGGTCGGAGGTTCGAATCCTCTCGGGGGTACAATATTCAGAGTCTGTTTAAATTTGTGAATATCAACTTTGTTAAACAGATTTTTCAATTTTGTTTATGAGTTACATTTTTTTAAGTTAATACAGTTGAATGCTTAATTAGTGAATTATTTCCCATCAATATTATTGGTATTTTTGATTCGTTTGATGGAAATATCTTATGATTGAACTAACAAATTTCATTTTTGAGCAGGCAGCGTGAAAAATTATTTGAGGCTTATATGAATGATTCATTATTGGAAAAATTACAATCCAACCTTTTGTTTTCAAACATCAACATCCATGATTTGGCAGATTTTCTTTCCTATAAAAAAACTCTTTTTTACAAAGAAGGAACAATTATTTTTAGCAAAGGAAGCGATTCGGATGCCATTTATCTGATTGTTAATGGAAAAGTAAATTATATTAACTATGATTTTATTGATATGGGAAATGCAACAAAAGGGAATCTGCTTTTACAGATCAATCAGTTCTTTGGCTATAAGGAAATGATTGAAAAGAGAAAGCGTACTTCAACTGCAATTGCAGTTCAAAATTCTGAATTGCTTTTACTTATCGAAAAAGATTTAGAATTCCTTATATCAAAAAGCGTTAAATTTTTAGAGAATCTGGGTTTAGATTTGTTTGAGCAGAATAAGTTGGTTGATACAGCTGCAAATTCTCAATTATCAAAAAGCACATCGGATTATAATTTCTATAGTCCAAATTCATCAAACTCTCACAAAACCAATCCATCAATTCAAACAAAAAAAGAAAAAATCGATTTCAATGAAAGTGAGATTCTCGAAATGAAACTTGCCCTGGAAAGAGAAAAATCTTTTGCTGAAGAAGCCATTAAACAAGAAATGGATGAGATAAATAAAAGAGAAGAGGAATTAAAAAAACTTGCAGAATCACTTAATAAAGAAAAAGAAGTGTCAGCTTTAAGTTTATCAAAAGAAGTGGAGGAACTCCAGAAAAAAGAGGATGAAATTAATAATCTGGAAATTAAAATTTCCACACAAAAAGAGAAAGCCAAACAAGATATTCTTAAAAAGCTTGAACTTATCAAACAAAAAGAAAGTGAGATAGAAAAAAAAGAACATGCCATTGAGCTTGAGAAAAAGGTTTTAGGCGAAGCTATGGAAAAAGCTAAGTTACTTGCTCAAAAAGAGATTGAATTAATAAAATTATCAAAAGATTTGGAAAACTCGAAGGCGAAAGTAGAAAGCATATTAAGCAAAGAGAGCGAATTGAAATTCAAAGAAGAAGAGCTTTCTAATAAATTTAAGCAGTTGGAAAAAGAAAAATCGGAAATGGATGCTCATAGAAAGGAAGAACTTGAATTAGTTGAAATGGAGTTGAAGCAGAAGTTTGCCGAACTTGAAAATGAGAAGAATAGTTTTAAGACTGCACAGGAATCACTGCGACAATTAACACAAAGAGAATTAGAGCTTACTAAGAAAGCTGAAGCATTGGAGAAAGAAAAAACATTTTCTGAAGAAATGCTTCAGAAAGAGTTCCAGCAGCTTGAGGAAAGAGAAAAATTGGTTTTGCAGAAAGAGAAAGAACTTCAAAAAAAAGAAAACTTAATATTACAAGCGAGAGAAAAGGAGAAAGAATTAGAGCTTAGGGAACTGGAGCTAAAAAGAAAATTCGAATCGCTTAATAAAGAAGAGTACGATTTTAATTCGCTATCACAAAAAGAGGAGAAATTAAAGCAAAAGGAACAGGAGTTAAAAGAAAAAGAAATTTCTCTGGAAAAAGAAAAATCCTTTGCCGAAACTGCTCTTCAGGAAGAATTACTAAATGTTGAAAAAAAAGAAAATGAGTTAAAAAGAATTGCAGAACAAGTTGAAATAGATAAGCAAAAACTTGAAAGGGAACTTCGACTAAAACTTGCGCAACTACAAGCAAGAGAATCGGAATTGATATTGAAGGAAAACTCGTTGAACAAGACAATGAGTGAATCGAAGAAAATAGCAACGGAAGAAATTACCCGACGTGAAAGAGAAATTTCTGATGAAAGAAATTCGATACGAAACCAATCTCTCGAAGCAATAAAAAAAGTCGAAGATCAATTGAATGAATTTAAAATGCGGGAATCTGTTTTATTAAAAAGGATTGAATCTTTGGAGGAAGAGCGGAAAAATATAATAGCAGACAAAAAATCTCATCAAAGAGATTCTTTCTTGCATTCAGACACAGTTAGTATTTCAGAACCATTCTATACAGGGAATCAATTTGAGACTGATATTATTAGCAAATCCACTTCACAAATTAATGCAGAACAAAAAAAGGCGATTGATCTTTCCCCTGCTTTTTCTGATGATGATATTATTTATATCTTTGATGATGGTGACAGAGTGATAAGACGAGAATTTGATAAGACTTATCAAGGATTTGATATTGGTGATATAAAAGTAGTAATTGTAAATCTCCAAAGAGGAACAACAAACTACGCGACAGAAATGCAAGCTTATTTAAATGAATTGATTAAAACCGGACACAGAAAATTTATTATTGATCTTTCATTCTGCTTATTTTTTGACTCAACATTTTTAGGCGTGTTGGTTCGTAATTTAAAGATAATTAATTACGAAGGCGGAGATCTCGGTTTGGTTTTGAATACAAAGAAAATGGCATCAACTACTTTTTTCCTTGCCGGAATGGATAGAATTTTCAAAATATTTGATAGCATCGAGCATGCACTTTCAATATTTAAGAAAAAGGACTGATTACACTTTGAATATCCTTGGAAGAATTTTTGTTAAATTCTTTAATCCTTCTATTCTGATTTTTACTTCTTTTGAGTAGATCAATTTTATTAATCCCAGAATTCCGTCGTAAACATTTTTATCGTACGGATGCCACCAAAGATTTCTTTTTACGAATGGTAAAATGTCTTTAATAATAACTTGTTGTTTCGTCATTTCTAAAAGACCTAATTCTCCATGTGACCGGCTATTTCCCGAATCCTTAAAACCACCCCATGGCGTTTCGGCTAAACCATGGCTCATTAGATGATCATTAATATTAATTGCACCGGCTTGAATTTGTTTTGCTACCTCGATTGCTTTCCGATTATTCTTTGACCATACCGATGCAGTAAGTCCTAAATGTGAATCATTTGCCAAATCAATTGCTTCCTGTATTGTATAAAATTTCATAACTCCGACTACAGGACCGAATGTTTCTTCCTTCATCAGTAACATGTCATGGTTTACATTTATTAATACCGATGCCGGCAGAGAGTTTTTACAGTTTGTACTGATCTTCGACTGAGCAAAAACTTGAGCACCTTTTTCTATTGCATCTTTAATATGCTCTTCAACAATATTTTTTTGCTTGAGTGAAGTCATTACTCCCATATCGGAAGAAAAATCTTGATTGCCATTTGCCGAAAAGTTTTCCAGTCTTTTTTTTAGAAGCAATAAAAACCTGTCGTAAACTTTTTCATGCACATAAATTCTTTCAATGCCACCGCATGATTGCCCCGCGTTGTGAAATCCGCCCCAAATGCCTCCGCTAACAGCTCTGTCTAAATCAGCATCTTGCAAAATTATCATTGCATCATTTCCGCCAAGTTCAAGGCTAATCGGAATTAAATTAGCGGCTGCTTTTTGAGCCAACATTCTCCCAACTTCAACCGAGCCTGTAAAAAATAATTTATCAATTTTGGAACCTAATAATGCGTCTCCTGCTATACTCCCAGGCAAATTAACAAAAGAAAAAATGCCCTTTGGAAATCCGGCATTCAAAATCAATTCTTCAATCTTTCTTCCAACCAGTTGAGTTTCAGTTGCACCTTTTAAAATCACTGCATTGCCAGCCATCAATCCGCAAATCACATCAAACATTGGGATTGTAAAAGGATAATTCCACGGAGAAACAATAGCAATTACTCCTTCGGGTACTCTTCTGATAAAACTCCTTTTATTAGCAAGAAAAATATTTCCTGCTTTTAACTTTTTATCTCTTAAAAATCTTTCAGCATTCTTAATATAGTAAGTAATCGCAAATGCAATCGGTAAGACTTCTGCAGACAGAGCTTCAATTTTTAATTTTCCGTTATCTTTTGAAATTATTTCAGAAATATCTTCTGCTTGATTTACAATTAAATCACGGAGTTTATAAAAATATTTGCTCCTTTCCGTTAGTCTTTTATTCCCCCAATCTTTTTGGGCTTCTCTTGCCTTTTGGACAATTTCGGTCACACTGTTTCTATCAGTTAATTCTGAATATCCGATTAATTCCTCGGTGAACGGATTAAAACATTCAGTTTGATTTTTCATAATTCCGCCGTTTTGTATTTAACAACTCATCAATGCGTAAAAATTTATAACCTTTTACTTTCATTCTTAAAATTATTTCTTCCAAATAATTATAAAATTTATCAGCTCTTTCGGGATGAGTTCCGATATGGACAAGCAAGATTTTACCATTTAACGTTTCTGTTTTTTCAATTTCAATCAACTTATCTAAAATCGAATTACTGGATCGATAAGATTTCCCCATCGAAGGAATTGAATAATCCGCATTTGTAAATGTATTTGGAGAATAATTGATTAATGTAATGCCCAATTGATTCGCCCAATTGTTTGTCTCATTATTATACCACTCAAATGGAGGAAGAAAATACTTCGCAGAATCGGGCGTGATTCCAAATTTTAAAAGTTCGGAATAATTGCCCTGCAAATCGTTTACAAAATCTTCCTTTGTGATCAATAACGAATCTCGTTTTACCCAATCGCAATATAATAAATGCTTGTTTGAATGTACCCCCAGATAGTGGGACTCATTTCTGATTTTAATTATCAAATCTTTGAACTGTTTATTTCTATAGAAATCACCCGTAAAGAAAAAACTGCCTTTAATATTTTGTTGCGTTAGCGTCTCTAATATTTTAACTCCTCCTTCTGCAAATTCATGACCCGAAAATATTAATGCAATCTCTTTTCTTGTACTATCGCCACGAACAATTGCTCCATTATCATAAGTAGATTTTTCTCTATAATTACATAGTTCACTTTCCAAAGATGATAAATAAAACGTCAAACTTGCGGTGCCATCCATTGTCGGTTCATTTGTTGAGTAATCACCATAATCGTCATGGTACACAACAAAATCATTTTGATAATTTTTATATTCATCTCCATTATATAAAGTGATTCCAATTAACTTATTAAAAATTGTTGAGTAAACTGGCCCATCAACTAAACCGCCATTGATTTTATAATTGCCTAAGTGCGTAAATGCTGAATGCGGATCAGAAGGATAATCACCATAATTTGGCAGACCAACAATCATACTTGTTCCCCAAGGATTACATCCAAATAACCAATCACGAAGCATCGCTTCCATCTCATCAAATTCATGACTTGTTGCTATTTTTTTGTACAATTGAATCTGCGTCAAAGCAGCAACAATTAAATTATTCGAACACCAGATGAAAGGAATTCCATTAAAAAAAACATTTCTCTTCCCTTTATCATAAATTCTCTGAAGTCCCTCTTTCAAATAATCCTTAAATTCTTCAAAATAATTACTTTGTTTAGAGGCAAGAATAAAATGACCAAGATTTACAAATGGATACCATTGATAATGCCTTGCTGTATCGCTTCCAATCCAAGGAGTAATTTTTTCAAGACGTGCATATTTAATCGCTTCATCCAAATAAAATATATCGTTAGTCACATCGAAAAGTTGTGAAGCCGCAAGTTCCATATCATCGCTATAATTTTCCTCTTCGTAAAAATATGGTGACCGGCAAGGAGCAGTTTGGCAAACTCCCGGATGATTTCTACCAAAATGGAATGCAGAAATTGCTTTTTGCAATAATAGAGTAGAAAAAGTAGAATCATAATCCGTGAAAAGTTTTGCTGCAAGTGCAAAAGCTGAAGCATACTTTCCGGCTGTTGATGCGATTCCATCTGTTCTGTTTTTGAATTTAAATATTCCTTGAGGTTTCCCATCACAAAAGTAAACCGGTCTTTCTGAATTTTTTCCATAGCTGATTTTATCTTTATTAGGCAATCGAAACCCAAGATGGTCACGGTCATCAGCAATCTGGTTGTACATTATGCTGTCATCAGGATTCATTTTTAAAAGCCAATCAATTCCCCACTTTGCTTCATCGAGTATATCAGGAATTCCATTCAGATTTTGTTCTCCATTTTTATCATAATTATCCTGAAATGATTTAGGGTTTTGCTCATAAGCAAACATCATTTGATAAGTGGCATTTGCAGAGGTTGTAACATATTGTAAATAATCGGAAGCATCATGCCACCCACCTTTGACATCAATATGTGAGGAATCTTTTCCCTGTGAATATATAATAAAACCATCTTGAGTGTGGCAAGAATCTTTTAGGAATGGATTATAACCGCATCTTTGCTGCCTCATATAATTTAATAAAAAGTCAGCAGAGCCATTATAAACATCATTTCCAATTTTAAAGATTGGGGATTTAATATTTTCAACCTGCAAATAATAACTACCGATTTTTTCTAATTCGGAAAAATTCAATCGGATAGAAGAAGCAAACCCTTCCCAGTTATTAAACACTTCAATCTTTGTGGAATTAAAAACGGTTTCTTTTGTCAGAGCATTTATGACTGAAAAAGATTTAATTCCAATTTTGTTTTTGCTTAACATGACTGCGATTTTTATTGATTCCTCTTTGTACCCCAACTGGTTCAACCTAATTGAAGTCTGTCCTTGAATCTCTAAAACAATAATAGAAAAAACAAAAAACACCACATTAAATTTTCTCACCATATTTCCTTGAGTTTTATTCACAAATCAGAAATAATAACATCTTAATAACTGTAATTTTTACATCTATAATATAAAAATATTAAATATTGACAAATTAATCGGGCATTATTCTTGCACAATAGAAGTGGTGAAAAATGAACATATCTCAATTAAATTATAACGAATTTTATTTTCATCTTCAGAACTTAATTTCCGATGAAGATAAATTGAATTATTTGTACAAGTTGAAATTCGAACTTCGGAAAGCTACAAATTCATTTGAGGATGCAATCCAACTCCCTTTAAGAATGTTTTTGGAGGACTGTTTCCAAATTAATGATGAATATCAAACACTCCATACTTTTTTAAAAAATGTTATTGGAAAACAGAGTTTGAATCCGAGGGATAAACGATTTCCTGGAGAAGATTTTCTTCGGCAAGAAATTAGAAAAGAGTTGGTTGAATTAACAAAACTTGAAAGTCTTGTTGATTCAGAAATAGAATTCTTAAAATCAAGCAGCGGTGAGTTTAATTTTTTCTCTACACAGATATAAATGAAACTATTGAAATTTATATTCAACCAAAAATTGATGTCAAACTGTGCCTGCCTGTCGAAGTCTGAATATGAGCAAAATTGTCATCCTTCAACAAGTTTAGGATGACAGCTGGATAATTTTTCAGAAGTCTCAAGACTTCCACTCAACTTCCTTTAACATTTCTTACCATCTTTTCAATTTGATCCCACATTTCAGTGGGTAGTGCCTGCAAAATATTGAATTGTCCTGCACCATTCAACCATTCACCGCCGTCAATCGCTACAACTTCCCCATTTATAAATGAAGAGAAATCTGATACAAGATATGCAGCAAGGTTAGCAAGTTCCTGATGCTCCCCAACTCGTTGAAGTGGAACTTTCTTTTTTAAATCAAATTTATTTTGAAGATCGCCTGGCAGCAATCTTTCCCACGCTCCTTTGGTTGGAAAAAGTCCCGGTGCAATTGCATTAAAACGTATG
>PFVB01000232.1:0-9215 GCA_002790395.1 Ignavibacteriales bacterium CG_4_9_14_3_um_filter_34_10
GAATTTAATTTTTTCTATTCTTCAACTTTTCCTCTCAGTGAATCCCAAATCATGTAAGCACAAATTACACCAAACATTATTATTCCAAGTAATTCTGCAGAATGAGATTCCGCCCAAGCAGGATTAACCCAATTAAATCCCTGCCAGCGAAGAATTGCACTTACAACTCCCATTAATGCACCACCTGCAATAAATCCGGATGCAATTAATGTACCCCGTTCGCGACGTGCTGTATTGAGTTTTTCATCTTTACTTCTTGTTGAAACAAAATAAGCAATTAATCCTCCGACTAAAAGTGGAGTATTAAGTTCAAGCGGAATATACATTCCCAAAGCAAATGCAAGTGCAGGCACTTTAATCATAGTCAAAACCAGAGCCAGAATTGCACCAACAATATAAAGAAGCCATGGAGCCGGTTGCTGATCCATCAATGGTTGAATTACTGCAGCCATTGCATTTGCCTGTGGTGCAACGAGAGCTCCTTCACCAACAAAACCGTAGGTTTCATTTAATATCATAATTACAAAACCAACCGTAAGAGCAGAAACTAAAACACCTAAAAACTTCCATTGCTCCTGTTTTACCGGCGTTGAACCAAGCCAATATCCTATTTTCAAATCAGTAATAAATCCACCTGCCATTGAAAGTGCAGTGCAAACAACACCACCAATTATCAAAGCAGCAATCATTCCTGATTCACCTTTCAATCCGACTGATGTAAGGACAATTGATGATAATATCAATGTCATTAATGTCATTCCACTGACAGGATTTGTACCTACTATTGCAATTGCATTTGCCGCAACAGTCGTAAACAGAAATGAAATTATAAGCACAATTATCAATCCTGTAAGAGCCCACCCTAAATTATGTACGACTCCCATTTGGAAAAATATGAAAAGCAAAATCGCTGTAATTAATAATCCGGGAACAATTATTTTCATTGACAAGTCTATTCGAGTTCTTATATTGTTTTTTCCGGTAGATTTCTTTTCGAAAATTTCCTTGAAGCCGAGAGAGATTGCATCTTTAATAATTTTCGATGAGCGGATAATTCCAATAATTCCGGCCATTGCAATTCCGCCGATTCCAACATGCCGTACATATTGTCTGAAAATTTCCTCAGCACTCATTGCAGCTATAATTTTAGTTGCTCCTGTTCCAAATGGTTCGGTTAGTCCTGCACCAATATATGAAATTACTGGAATTAACAAATACCATGAAACAAATGAACCGGCAGCAATTATTGCAGAATATTTTAGTCCGACAATATAGCCGAGTCCCATTACTGCAGCACCAACATTGAGTCTGAAAACAAGTTTAAACTTATCAGCAAGCATTTGTCCAAATCCAAATACTCGAGTTGTGAATGTCTCGCTCCACCAGCCGAATGTAGCAATAATAAAATCATACAAACCACCAATCAATCCGCTGACTACAAGCACCAACGCCTGCTTACCGCCTTTTTCTCCGGCAACTAATATTTCGGTTGTTGCTGTTGCTTCAGGAAACGGAAACTTTCCATGCATTTCGGCAACAAAATATTTTCTAAATGGAATTAAAAATAAAATTCCCAAAATTCCGCCAAAAGCTGATGCAAGAAATATTTGAAAAAAATGTGCCTGCAGATTTAAAATATATAGTGCAGGAATTGTGAATATCGCACCAGCAACTATAAGTCCTGAGTTCTGACCGATTGACTGAATAATCACATTCTGACCAAGCGAGCCTTTTATTTTAAGTAATGTTGAAACCCCAACGGCAATAATCGCAATCGGAATAGCTGCTTCAAAAACTTGCCCAATTTTTAATCCAAGATACGCAGCGGCGGCTGAAAACAATACAGCCATCAATAATCCCATAATTACTGAGTAGGGCGTAATTTCCTGCGGCGTTGAATCTGCAGGCATTAATGGTTTGTATTCTTCTCCTGCTTTTAATTCAGTATATGCATTTTCCGGAAGCCCGTTAATGTTTGGTTTTTCTGAACTCATATTTTCTCCTAAAGATTAAATGTTAACGGTAATTCAAATTCTTTTATGCTTGATTTTTGAGACTTAAAAATTAATGCACCAAAATACAAAGCATCAATCGGTTTGTCTGTTTCAGGTTTTTGCAAATCAATCAACACAGATTTCACAACCGATGGAAACAAAGTTAAAGAACTTTGATTGATTTTTATGTTGTTTTGTTTTACTGAATATGTTTTTTCAATAATTTTTATTTTAATGCTTCCGGCTCTATGGGTGTAACCAGGAACAAGAGTTAGAACATATTTTTCTTCGTTGTCACTTTTGTCTTTTCTAATCGAAATTTCCCCATTGCTGTAGCTTAATCCTGAAGATGATTTTGTTTTTCCATGCTCATCATAAATCATCAAAGCAAAATCCGTGACTTTATTAAAATCTTCCTTGCTTAGTGATAATTTAAATTTTTTGCTTTGCTCTCCTTTTTTCAGGGTGAAAGGAATATCAAAATTTTCCACACTATCCAGCGAGACAAAATATTCTTTTTGATAACCATCAATTGTTCCGGAAAGAGAATAACTTTTACTCACTGATGATGAATTAATCAACTCAATAGTATTTTCATTTTGGGATAATATTTTGGTATTAATCCGGCATACAGAATTAACCTCAACGGTTAAATCAAAAGTTGATATTGACTTAGCTGTAAAATTACCCAGTACAACCAGCTCATAAATTCCCGGAGTTAAATTATAAAAATGTCTTTCAGTCATATCTTCTTTATTTATTGGATTAAACATTACAAAACCTTCCTGAATGCCGTCAGGATTATGTAAATACATTCTTAACGAGGCATACTTGCCTTTCTGTGATTTAAATTTTACAGCAATATCAGAAACGCTACTCGCAATATTTATAAAATATCTTTTATGCATTCCGGGAGATAATTCTTCATTATTCCAACTCTGTGAAAAATTGTTTGATGAATTAAATTCGTAAGGTTTTATGATAGTTGCCATCATCTCAAATTCAGGAAATTTACTTTCATCTGCACGGTATGCTTTTATTTTTGCATTATACAAACCGGGTTGTGACATTTTCGATATATCAAATTTAACATCAACATTTGCAGTTTGTGAATTTCGCAGATGAAGTTTTTTCTGAATTGGAATTAGCCAGTCAGCATCACTTTTTAAGTTGTAGATTCTATAAAATTTATTCTGATTAATTGAATTGTTTCTCTTAATACTGAAAGAAAAATTTTCATTGCCTGTAAGTGAATTACCATTCCGAATATACAAATTAGGAGCCTGCTCATCAGGCATGTTCGGAGAAAATGAAGTGATTGTGTAAGTCTCAAATTTTTTGATTTCTCCAGCACGGATAAATTTTTTCATCAACTCATAAGCTGCATTAACATTGATTAATCCGCCACCCTGATCAACATGATTATAGCCGATGAGTTTTGTTCCGCTTTCTCTTACAATTTTATACAACAACTGTGAAGGGATTTTCACATCAGGAAATTCTTTTTGAGCAGCACTCAACAAAAGCGAAAAAACACCGGCTGTATATGGTGAAGCCATACTTGTTCCCCAGCTTACATCACCGCCAGCATAATTCGGAACTGTTGATGCAGCAGCGCCGGGAGAAACAATATCGGGTTTTTGCAACTCACCGCCGCGTGAACTGAAATGAAGTATAATATCTCTGCCGGTAAGTGAACCGTACAAATCATTTCCAACTTCTTCAGCTAAAACTGCACCGGAAGCAAATACTGCGTAAGAAGCAGCAGGTAATCCAGAAGATGATATTCCCGGACCTTCATTTCCGTTTGATGTACAAATATATAAATACGGATTTTTTGCTGTCAGTTCTTCCAAGAATTTTTCCATTTCTGCTCTGCCTTCAATTTCAGAACCAATTCCAAAACTCATTGTAATAATGCAGGGCTCTTTTCTTTCTTTTGAAATTTTATCTGCGTATAAATAACATTTCTTCATGCTTTCTGTAACTGAAGCGCCACCTGCATAATTATTGTTGCCTAATTTCAAGCCGATTAAATAAGCTCCGGGCGCAACTCCGTTCAGTTTTTCATCACCGATTTGAAAACCTGTTGTAATTCCTGCACAATGAGTTCCGTGTCCGCCATCATCAAAAAAGAAAGAAACTTTTGATTCTTCCGGAATGATGTTTAAAGCCATTGTGAGATATGGCAGACCATCAGGATTTGCAATTACAAACGAATCATGATTTTCTTTGTAGTTCCTGAGTTCTTTATTGTTTCCCAAATCACCGTCCAAATCAGTATCAAGAACCAAAACCCATGTTTCATTTTCTTCAATTTTCGTTTTGTAAGTAACAAACAAAAACTGATCATCTGTTTTTTTATTTCCATTGATATCGCGAACTCCCGAGCCGGAATTCATCCAAATATTTTCCGATAAAACTCCAATGAAATATTTGTCATTCAGCGAGTTGTATTTCAATTCAACCGAACTTGACACCGATAATTTTTTGTCTTTGCTTGCAAATGCAACTTTGCTTTCACTTACTTCTTTTTCAGCGGGATAAAATTTGATATCGCCCTGTTTTGTAAAATCCTGAACATCTATCACTTTGTCTTCGCCGTTGGAAGTTTTTAACAAACCTGATATTCCGATATCAATGCCAGTATCGAGCACAAATATTATTGTTCCTCTGCCATCATATTCCGGATGATTGATTAAAAATTCTTCAACTCCGGTATTTTTAAGAGAGATAAAAGTTTGAGATAATTCCTGAGCAAACAAAACAGATGCTAAAAAAAACAGAACAGCTAACTTTTTTAGTTTCATACTTTTTCCTTTTTATTCATTTATGTTTTTTTCTATTAATGCTTTCGAGTTTTCAAGTTTTGTATAATCAATTTCAGAGCCCAAAACACTGTGCGGAATTAAATAAACGACAATCAGAATGAGTGCTGCAATTAAAGCAATTCTTCTCGGGTTCTTTGATTTTTTAAATGCAAAAAGTGCAATTACCCAGCCGATTAATGCAATACCAGTTTTATTATCAGTTAAATCATAGCCGAATGGAAAGCCTGTCCAGAAAGCATCAAATGCATATTTCTGTACAATCGGACCGAGAATCAATCCACCAATAAATAAAAAGCCGATTGTCCAGTATGTTAATTTCAGATAAGTGTTTCCGCTATTGAATATTTCCAGTCCCGTTCGGGTTGAAAGCAACATTGCACCAAACATTGCAATAACATGAATAATCAAAATTGCAATCGGAACCGCACCTTTGAAACGAAGAACAACGTCTTTGTCTTCCGGAATAATTTTTGAACTCTTTCCGTCATGAAGATTTATAAAATAAATTATTTTACCTGCAGCGGGCTGCCCCGGAAATGATGCTGAAAGTTTATTCTCATTTCTTTCCATTTCTGAAATTGTCCAGTCATCATGCGACTTAAATCTTTTCCAAACCAACTCGGCTGAAACCTCCGGATTTTTAACTTCAATCTCAACTTTGTGTGAAGTTGTTCCTTCGTGTGTCCGAAGTAATTTATATTTAATTTCTTCACCAGCAAATTCGACTTTTCCCGATATCGGGTAAGTCGGACCTGTAACACGCTGATAAACAGCAACTGCCAATGTTAAAACAAAAGCAACAATCCATAAAAGAATATTTTTTTTCATTTATCATCATTTTTATTTTGTAAAATCTTTCACAACAACCTTTTGGGACATGCTTTTTGCTTTGCTGAAATTAAATTTCACTTCGACTGAATCGCCCGCGGGCAAATCTTCATGCAGCAGAATAAACATTATGTGTTTTCCCATCGGTTTAAATTTCATTTCTGTTCCTTTTCGGACTGAAACTTTCCCGATTTCCTTCATCTGCATCATTCCGTTTGGAGCTTTAATTGTTTCGTGTATTTGAATTAATTCAGCAGCATCAGATTCAACTGAAACCAAAGAGTCATCGGCTTCTGAATTATTCTTCAAATCAAAAAATAAAGCAGTGTTCATCCCAGCAGCAGCAGAGCGAATCCACGGATTTTTAATTTCAATTTCTTTGGAAATTTTTGCTTCCTTTTTCTCAATAGAATTACATCCTACAAAGATGATAGCTGTAATAATCAAAAGAATTATCTTTTTCATTTTTCACCTATAGTTTTTGAATGTCATCAATTATTTCATCAATATTTATAGTGCTTCCGGGATAATTCTTTCTTATTCGCAAATCACCGTCAATTAACATAATTCTGTCAGTATGAATAAAAGTCACCTTCTCTTCTCCGGCAACAAATGACGTGTCTGACGGGATTGCAAAAACTTCAGATACTTTCAAAAGGCTATCAATCACCTGCTGATTCCCGGTAAAAAAAGTCCAGTTATCAGTATCAAATTTTCTGATGCGAATATAATCACGAAGAACTTTTGGTGTATCATGCTTTGGGTCAAAACTTATTGCGGCAAATTCAACATTTCCCATTTTTAATTCTTTTAACTTTTCCTGAATGATTCTCATATTGTTTGTTGTCAATGGGCAAATGTCAGGACAGTTGGTAAAAATAAATCCTGCCACAATAATTTTGCCTTTGAAAACCGAAGGAAAGTTCATTTCAGCACTGTCAGCATTAAGCAAAGTGAAATCTTCATTCTTAAAATCATGAATGACCGGGAAATTATTTCCACATGCATTAACCAAAACAAACAAAAGTACTGCGCTAATTTTTTTCGTTGCTGCCATGATTTTCCTGTTTGAATTAAAATTAATTACAACTAATATTAAAATAAATTTTTTCGATTATAAATAAAATGTTTTAGTTTTGCACAGAACAAAAACAGTAAAACATGAAAAAAGCACTTGTAGTAGAAGATCAAAATTATACGGCAGTTTTTGTAAAGAGAGCCCTTACTAAAGAATTTGGTTTTGAAGTTCAAATAGCTGAAAACGGGAAAGATGGAATTTTAAATTATTCCAAAGTAAAACCCGACATTATCTTCCTTGATGTTTCCATGCCGGAAATGAACGGGCTGGATTTTATCAAATACCTTCGTAATAATTTAAATGACAAAGAAACTCATGTAGTGGTAATGACAGCAATAAGCGATAAAGAACTTGTTGCAAAGTTTATAGTTTATGGTATTTTGGATTATATACTGAAGCCTCTTGATTATTCACACCTAATCAAAAGACTTGAATTGATTTTTTCAAAGATACCAGATTTTCTTCCTCCAAAGGAAGAGAAACAGCAGACCGAAAATCCTACGGAAGATAAAAAAGATGAAGATACAAAAAAGCCCGAGTAGCTATTCTTCGGGATTATAAGATAATTCAACCTTCAGATGAAAATCAGCACCGCTGAAAAGAGAATATTTAACATCACTGATTGTACATTTATAATCTTCGCCAACCAAATCGCTTACAACTTTTGATATTCCGTTTTCAAGATCAGAAATACTTACGGCTTTCAATTTGTTTTTCAGAAGTTTATCAATATCGATTGTTCTTTCTTTTTTATCTTCCATATTCACTCCTTTTTTGTAAATGTTAGACGAATAATGATTTTTTCAGTTCATTTATCCACGAATTAATTTCAACAGTTCATCAGTTTTATTTTTCATCAGCTCAATATCATGCTTTGATTCAACATTAAGACGAATAAGCGGTTCAGTGTTACTGATTCGCACATTAAATCTCCATGTATCATATTCAACACTAACTCCGTCAAGCAAATCCATTTTGCCATCTGCATATTTTGCTTTAATCTCTTCAAGTTTTTCTGCCGGATTATTGATTGTCGAATTGATTTCTCCAGAGCATGGATAATTCGAAATCATTTCATCAACAAGTTCAGAGAGTTTTTTATTTTCATCAGAAATCAATTGAAGTATCAAAAGGAAAGGAATCATTCCGCTGTCTGAATATGAATTATCGCGAAAATAATGATGAGCAGACATTTCACCGCCATAAATGGCATTTATCTTACGCATTTTCTCTTTAATAAAAGCATGTCCGCTTTTCGAAACCACCGCTTCACCTCCGGCATTTTTAACTTCATCAATTGTGTTCCAGACAAGTCGCGGATCGTGAACAATTTTTTCGCCGGGATTTTTTTTCAGAATTGATTTTGCAAGCAAACCAACTATATAATATCCTTCGATAAAATTTCCTTTTTCATCAAAGAAGAAACATCTGTCATAATCTCCGTCCCACGCAACACCCAAATCAGCTTTGTTTTTCAGTATCGCATCAATTGTTGACTGTCTGTTTCCCGGCAACAAGGGATTCGGAACACCATTCGGAAAATCTGAATCCGGTTCGAAAAATACTTTCACCATTTCAATAGGAAGTTTGTTTTCAATCGCTTCGAGTGCAGGACCAACACAGCCATTGCCTGCATTTACAACTACTTTCAGCGGTTTAATTTTTTCTGCTGAATAATATTTTGAAAGATTGCTGATAAACTCATTCATAATATCAACTGATGTGACTTTTCCTTTAACAGCAGCTTTTTCACCGTAACTGTTTTCAATTACCATCTTTTCTACTTCACTCAAACCGGATGAAAGTCCCATTGGAACTGAACCACGTTTTACAAATTTAAGTCCGTTATATTCAGGCGGATTGTGACTTGCAGTTATCATTACTCCGGCATCACAATCAAAATGCGGGGTTGCAAAATAAATCATTTCAGTGCCGCACAAACCTAAATCTATTACATCCGAACCCTGCGAAAGTCTTACACCTTCCCTTAGTGAACGCACAATTTTAAATCCATCCAAATCAAAATCGTGTAGCACAAAAACGCTCACATTGGATTTTTTCATTTCATAAATAAGGTCGCAAGCTGCTTTAACAGGAATACCTTTTGTGCTCATAATCGCTATGTCATACCGTTCAGGAATCCTGGCATGCGTTAATATTTCCATAAAACCCTCTTTTTCAATAAATAATACGTTATTAAACCGATTTGTTGGGCCTTTGGTATTTATTAAAACAGGAATTTCAGGGAGTTCAACATCAATACAAGAGTGCCATTGTTCAATATATTGTTTAATATCAATTCCTCCTAAACCTATTCTTGTTCCTGTATAAGGCTCAGCAATATGCCCACGTGCATCCCAGACGACCTTCCAGTTTGGCTCATGCTCCTCAAGATAATCCTTTAAAAGCGTTTGGGTAAAATAAACGTCATCCAACTGTGCTTTTCCTGTTATTCTTAAAATATCAGGTCTGGCTGCATACATT
>PFVB01000232.1:9231-10865 GCA_002790395.1 Ignavibacteriales bacterium CG_4_9_14_3_um_filter_34_10
CATAATATTTTCCGTTTGAACTGGCTTTATTATATGCTTCTTCCATCACGTCAAAAGCAGCATCCTTTAATGAAATACTATGTGGTTTTTCACGCATTCTTTCCAATTCTTTTGTGGAAACACGGTCTTGTTTATCGGCTTTGCGTTTTTCAGCCTTCCACGTTTTTGTTACGCCTTTTATGGCATCCAACATGTCTTTTGCTATCATAATTGTATTTTTGTTTTTCCACGATCCATAAATTCAAACCTGGGTCTTGCTATATGTATAATAAAAATAACCGGGTCATGTGGGTCTAATCTTGCTTCCTGAATAGCATGCTGCAATGTTGAGTCGGGGGGCTCTCCTATCACAGGCGACCAGTTCAGTCCGGTGATCATAATCCTTTTGGCGTTATTATCTTTATTTATCGCAAAACCAACCTCTATGACGTATGGCAAACCATCATCATCGTAACCTTTCTTTTTACTGTATTTAATCGTGGGTTCTGAACCACCCTGGTTAATAATCCAGTTTTTTAAATGTTCTAACCCAATTAGCCCTAAAACATCTGGCTTGGGTGCAATTGATTCCGCTTGCATATTAATAAGAAGTTTTTGAAGAGATTGTCTATCAATATCACCATCCTTTTCAAAAATATTAAGATTTGCACGTGAGTATTCCCCTATTATTTTCTTTTGTTTAGCTGTGCCTGCCAAACCACGAAACTCTGAAACAAACTCCCGTATCGTTTTTTTATGCCCGTTTTCGCTCCGCTCTTTTGTTAAATAACCGGCAACAAGGTCGCTCAATGTCTCTACATTATACCAATGTGCTGACGTTGGCATATCCGGTGTCCACTTCTTCCAATCTTTATTAGTTGGTTGGTATTGTTCTCCGTTTAATATAAAGGTTGCGTGGGGATTAAATACTACATATCCCTGAATTAATTCTATGGCGGTTGGTGGTTTTTCGTTGTAATAATATTCATTATTATCATAATCTGGCTCTAAAAGTAAACGAGTTGAATTTGGATAGTAGATTTTTACAAAAGTGCCATTTTTTACAAAAGGCGTTGTTATATTATCTATTTTCGGCTGTCCGGCAATCCTATCCATTTTCACTTCTATATGGTGCATTTCATTGTTTGCAGTTATTTCAACATAACCCTCTCCAGTATGAACAAAAGGTGCTGCGTAAATAACTTTTAACGCATTTCCCATTTGCCCCCTTGTAGGTGAAATATAGTACGCTTTATCGCTTACTCGCACCAGATAATCCAATGACTTGTTTATTATCTCCAGGGGTATGCCTGGCCCATTATCTGATACAGTAATAATGTCATCTTTGATATTCACTTCAATCACAGGTGCAACGTTTATTTTTTCGCAACCATCCAGGGCGTTATCTATCAACTCCCTGAGTATTGCAACCGGCCAATAAGGCTTGTCATATCCGATTTGAGCTCTTAATTCTTTTTCAGTAAAATATTCTAAAACCCTACTGGTTTCAAATACTTGTCTATTTAATGTTTTTGTTTCCATTTTAACTTTTAATTTTTAGTTTTTATTAAGTGAATATTTATTTATTATGTTGCGATAAATGTTTGGTTCTATTTTTATGTTAGTTTCATTTAGTAAACCGCTAATAAGACTGT
>PFVB01000065.1:0-2332 GCA_002790395.1 Ignavibacteriales bacterium CG_4_9_14_3_um_filter_34_10
ATTTTTGGTTGTGATATTTGTCAGGAAGTTTGCCCATGGAATATTAAATTTGCAGTTAAGTCACATCACCGTGAATTTTCAGAACATTTTAATCGTGAGCTTGATTTGAATTCTGTTGAAAATATGAATGATGAAGAGTTTAAAATTAAATTTGAAAAGAGTCCGATAAAACGAACAAAACTTTCTGGCTTAAAGAGAAATAAAAAATTTCTTATTGAAGAGAAATAACGAAACGTTTATTATAAAATCGTATCTTATTAACAGTAAAAAAAGTTTTTTTAATATAAAATTGGAGTAAAAATGGAGAGTAATCATCATAAAGTAATAATTGTTGGTTCAGGTCCTGCAGGATTGACAGCAGCAATTTATACTGCGCGTGCAAATTTGTCACCAATTGTTTTTGAAGGAATTCAACCGGGAGGGCAATTAACAATAACAACAGAGGTGGAAAATTTTCCTGGATATGAAAATGGAATAATGGGACCAGAATTAATGGATGTGATGCGAAAGCAGGCTCACCGGTTTAGTGCGGAATCTATTTACAAAGAAATTACAGAAGTCGATTTTTCAAAAAGACCATTTGTTCTTAAATCTGATGACGAAATTTATACTGCTGATTCAGTTATAATTTCAACCGGAGCTTCAGCTCGTTTGCTGAATATTGAAAGTGAAAAAAAATATATGGGTTATGGTGTTTCTGCCTGTGCGACATGCGATGGATTCTTTTTCAGAAATCAAAAAGTGCTTGTTGTCGGTGGTGGTGACACAGCTTTGGAAGAAGCTACTTATCTCACACGATTTGCATCTGAAGTAACCGTTATTCACCGAAGAGATGAATTCAGAGGCTCAAAAATTATGGTAGACCGAGCTAAAAATAATCCCAAGGTTAAATTTGAATTAAATGCTGTAATTAAAGAAGTGCTCGGTAAAGAAGAAAACGGCAAAAAATTTGTTACCGGAGCTTTATTGGAAAATCCAAAAACCAGAGAGACAAAAGAAATTTCTTCTGATGGAATTTTTATTGCAATCGGACACAAACCAAATACGGAAATTTTTGCAGGTCAGCTTGATTTGCATGATAACGGATATTTGAAAGTAACTCCAGGAACCACTAGAACAAGCGTTGAAGGTGTCTTTGCTGCCGGAGATGTTGCTGACCACACATACCGACAGGCAATAACTGCAGCAGGTAGCGGTTGCATGGCTGCTCTTGATGCACAAAGATGGCTTGAAGAAAAAGGAATTGCTTAATAATCTGATGAAGAATTTTTTTTCTGATAGAAAAAGGCTGTCTTAAAACTAATTATGACTGTCACACTGATCTGTATCCAGTGTTTTATGGATGACGGATCAGTATGACAATTTTTCAACTTTAGTACAGACTTAATTATTAGATATTAAGCAAAAAAACTTTTAACTTTTCTTTTCTAATCTGATTGAGACAAAATGAGCAAGCACTGCACCAATTCCAAGCCCTAAAAATGCCAACCATACTCCATATTCATGATCATCATGAAGAATTTTTTGACCTTCCCAAATTTCATAATGATAGAAATAAGCACGGTCAATTAAACTTCCGATAATTCCACCGATAACAAGAAAAATAGTAATGATTCCTCCCTTTAATAAAAGAAATTTGTTTTTATTTTCTTTTTCCTTAATGTTTATTAATTCAAAGATTTGCTCGGGAGTTAATCCTTTTTCTATCATTAGTTGTTTTTCCCGCGACTTAAAATAGACAGTTGTTATAATAACAAGTCCTGTTACCAGTATAAATATTATGGGTATAAAAACTGCTATTGTACCTTCCATTGAAGTTCTCCATTTTTTTTGTTCACCACATTTGACTGAGGAGTTTCCTGAAAGGTTACAGCACAGCAAACAAAAATCAAGAAGTTTCTGTAACCTTACAGAAATTATTTGAGTCTAATATTAAAAATAAAGTTAGCATGAATCATCTTACTGATCAGGAAATAATCAATTCAGTTAAAAGAGGAAACGCTGCGGATTTTTCACTTTTGATTGACAGATACAAAGATAAAGCATTTTCAATGTTGAGACGAATGCTAAAAAATTCTTTGGATGCTGAAGAGGCTTTACAGGATGCTTTTTTGAAAGCATTTTACGGACTGAATAATTTTCATGGTGACTCACAGTTTTCAACATGGCTTTACAAGATAACTTATAATTGTGCTCTGAGTATGATTGCTTCAAAAAAAAGAAAGATAGAATTAGAAATGACTTCAATTGATGAGCATTTTGAGCTGGGTAATTTTGATAATGAAATATATTCAACATCAGAAAATGCGAATGACTTTATTTACAAAATGAT
>PFVB01000065.1:2410-4109 GCA_002790395.1 Ignavibacteriales bacterium CG_4_9_14_3_um_filter_34_10
CGTGCTTGATTCATCGCTTGTTAATACGAAAGTTCTTCTTCACAGATCGCGAATTGCTTTAAGGAATTTATTACTTAGACATAATTACTTACCGGAGAAAAGATGAATAAATTTGATGAACTTACAAACAAGTATTTTGATAATGATATTTCTCAGAATGAATTGACCGAGTTGAATGAGTTCTTAAAAGACCCAAACAATGAATTGTTGTTTAAGGCGACTCAAAATTTGGAATCCATTTTAAGACAGGGGAAAAATATTAATGCCCCTGAAATGATCGAAGAAAAATTTATGAATAAAATTTTACATCATAAAACAAGAACAGAAGTATTTCCAATATTTATAGCATCAATTTTTATCCTGTCGATTGTATCGGTTTTTGTATTCGTTTTTTCATTTACAGATTTTAATACACGGCAGATAGAATTTTCAATTAAAATTGAGCAATTTATTCGAAGCATGAATATCTCACCGATAAGTTTTTCCTTATTTGTTAAAAATAAAATTGTGACTATAATCGGGTTATCGTCAAGTTTCTTTTTGCTTCTAAGTTTTCTTCTTTCTGTAGTCTCTCATAAGGCTTTCAAGGAGAAAATAAACAAATATTCCGGGATATAGATTACACTGAGCATTAGTATATAAAATCTCATATCAATATTTTTGTCATAATTAAAAAAGGTTTTTATGACAAAATTCAAATCTGGTTATGTGGCTATTATTGGTAAACCAAATTCTGGTAAATCTACTTTGTTAAATTCGGTTCTGAAACAAAAATTATCAATAACAACTAACAAACCACAGACCACAAGAAAAAGAATAGTCGGAATATTTAATGATGATGAGACTCAAATAATATTTCTTGACACTCCTGGAATATTGAAGCCTGCATATCTCCTTCAGGAAAAATTTCTTACCCAAATTCAGGTATCAATTAATGATGCCGATATAGTTGTTTTGCTAGTTGATATTCAAAACGAGAAAACATCCAAAAGTATTTTAGAAGATGAATTAGTAATCAAATTATTAAACAGCAGGAAAAAGATTCTTTGTGCACTAAATAAGGTTGATTTAGTTGACGCAGTAAATTTAAGTAAAATTACAAATCGGCTAGCGGAATATCCAAATATTCTTAAGGTTATTCCGATATCTGCCTTGCATAATTTTAACATCGGAAGCCTTTTAGATGAAATAAAAACGATTCTGCCTGAAGGTCCGAAGTATTTTCCCGACGATCAACTATCAAGTGAAAATGAAAGGTTTTTTGTTTCGGAATTGATTCGAGAAAAAATATTTGAATTATATTCCGAAGAAATTCCATTCAGCACTGAAGTAATTATAGAGGAATATAAAGAAAGGGAAAACGGTAAGGATTATATCTCAGCAATTATAATAGTTGAAAAGGAGACTCAGAAGCCGATTATTATTGGTAAAAGTGGATTCTCAATAAAAAAACTTGGGCAAACAGCTAGAAAGTCTGTTGAAGAATTTCTGGAAAAAGAAGTTTTTCTGGAACTTCGGGTAAAGGTAAAACCGAAGTGGCGAAGTGATCAATCAATGCTAAAAAATTTTGGATATGATATTGATTCGGAAAATTAGTTGAAAGTAAAACCAAAATATTTTTCCGAATTTGTATTGTTGTTTATAACTCTTCTTTGGGGTGCAACATTTACTATTGTAAAGGAATCACTCCATGATATCA
>PFVB01000065.1:4171-9305 GCA_002790395.1 Ignavibacteriales bacterium CG_4_9_14_3_um_filter_34_10
TATAAATATAAACTTCATTTTCAATATTCATCAGTAAAAGCAGGAATGATTCTCGGTGCATTGATGTTTTTCTCATTTGCAGCACAGACAATCGGCTTAAAATTTACAACTGCTACTAAATCGGGATTTTTGACAGGCACGCTTGTTGTCTTAATTCCCATTTTTCAATATTTCATAGAAAAGAAAAAACCTTCAACCGGAGCAATTGTTGGGGTTGTAATTGTTTTTATAGGAATAATATTTTTATCAAGTGGTGGCAATTCTATTTTTACTTTCTTAACTGATTTGGGAAAGAATCTAAATCAGGGAGATGTATTTACGTTGGTTTGTGCAGTTTTATTTGCTGTGCATGTTGTATTGTTGGATGTCTTTTCAAAAAGAGAAAATATTTTTGTTTTATTTTTCATGCAGATTGCAATAACGGCATTTCTTGCGTTATTATTTTCATTTATCTTTAACTATTCTCAAGTAGAAAGAATCAAATTTGTCTACACAGACAATTTAATATTCGGATTAATTTATACGGCTTTCTTTGCAACAATAATTACAACTGCATTACAAACAAAATATCAGCAATTTGTACAACCGACAAATGCAGGAATAATTTATTCCTTTGAGCCAATATTTGCAGCGTTAATTGCATTTTTTGCATTGAATGAAAAAATAACTAATTTTGGATTAGTTGGATGCTTTTTGATATTTATTGGGTTAATATCATCTGAAATATTTGAAGGTATAAATGGAAAATGGAATCAAAGAAGGCAGAATTGAAATAATAATTAAAGGAATTGTGCAGGGAGTTGGTTTTCGATATTATATTTTGCGCAAAGCAAATAATCTTAAATTAAATGGGTTCGTCAGAAATTTAGATAATGGAGATGTTCAAATAGTAGCTGAAGGAGAAAAGTATTTGCTTGATGAGTTGATTAATTATGCAAAAGTTGGACCAATAAGTTCTTCAATTAAATCATGTTCAGTGGTTTTAAGTGAATTCAAAAACGAATTTAAAAATTTTGAGGTGAGATTTTGATACAGGATATTCGGATTGGTTTTGGATATGATGTTCATTCATTAAAAAGAGGAAGAAAACTTTTCTTGGGTGGTGTAGAAATCAAATCAGAAATTGGACTTGACGGACATTCTGATGCCGATGTTCTACTTCATGCAATTTGTGATGCGTTGCTTGGTTCATTAGCACTTGGTGATATTGGAAGTCATTTTCCGGATACTGATGAAAAGTATAAAAATATTGACAGCAAAGAACTATTAAAAAATGTTTTTAGCATCTTGCAAAATAACGGATATAAAATATCAAATATTGATTGCACTTTGGTTTTAGAATCACCAAAAATATTGCCGTATGTTAAGCAGATGCAAAAAACAATTTCTGATATTCTGTTTCTTGACATTAACCGTATTTCAATAAAAGCTACCACTTCAGAAAAACTCGGATTTATCGGAAGGAAAGAAGGTGCAGAAGCATTTTGTAATGCACTTATTATAAAGGAAATTGCTGAATGATTGAACAGCTTTTTTCTTTTATGCAAAACATAGATCCGATTTATATCTATTTGGTCTTGTTCTTTTTTGCTTTTATTGAAAATCTTTTTCCTCCTTCACCAAGCGATGTTGTTGTAATAATTGGATCTTCATTAATTGCAAATACTTCGATCAGTTATCTTCCAGTTTTAATAACTACAAGTTTGGGTAGTACAGTAGGATTTATGCTAATGTTCTATATAGGAAAGTATTTTGGAGATCACGTAGTTAAAATCGGAAAGTTGAAATTTATCAGCCAAGAAGGATTGAGTAAAGTTGATATTTGGTTTTCAAAATATGGATATAAATTAATTGTTATAAACCGAATGCTACCCGGTACTCGGGCTGTTGTTAGTTTCTTTGCAGGACTATATGAACTAGATTATTTAAAAACATTATCTCTTGCTTTTATAAGTTCATTATTATGGAATTCGTTTATTATTGAACTTGGAGTTTTGTTGGGAAATAATATAGAATTGATTGATTATTATCTCAGCACGTATTCGCGTATAATTCTTTTAGTCACTTTATTGGTTGCTGTAATATTTATAGTTAAATATTTTTATAAAAAAAAGAATCACTGATGCAGAAGTTTTGGATATTAAATATTAAATCACGTAAAGAAATATTATTATCAATTTTGACGGGATTATTTCTTGGGGTTTCATTTCCACCAATATCAGCAAGCGTTTTCTTGTTTGTGGCTTTGATTCCATATCTGTTTGTAATTCAAAACAGAAATGGATTGGCAGAGATAAACAGAATTACTTATTTAACAATGTTCGTGTTTGGATTGATCACAATTTATTGGGTGGGAAGTTGGACAAAGGAAGCTGATCCATTCTTGATGATTAGTGGTATTGCGCTGCTTTTTTTTAATCCAATTTTGTTTTTAATTCCTTCTACTCTTTATTATTTGGTAGCCAAAAATTTTGGAAAGAAAATATCTGTTTATCTCTTCCCGATTTTCTGGGTGTTTTATGAATATATATATAGTGTGACTGATCTTAAATTTCCGTGGCTTACTTTGGGAAATGGACTGGTTTCATTAAATACTTTTATTCAGATTTCTGACACGATTGGTGTTTATGGACTTTCACTGGTTGTTCTTTATATCAACGTCTTGCTTTATTTAACGATAGTTGATTATTTTGAATTAAGGAAAGTCAGAATTGTAAAACTTGCATTGACATTAACTCTTGTTGTTTTTCCATTAATTTACGGGTCTATAAAAAAGAGCGAATATAAACCCAGCTTGGAAAAAATCAGGTTCGGAATTATTCAACCAAATTTGAATCCATGGAATAAATGGCAAGAAGGAAATTTGAACAACCTGCTTGATATTTATTTTGATTTGTCTGACAAAGCCATTGATCAGGGTGCTAAAATATTAGTTTGGCCTGAAACTGCTCTTCCCGT
This sequence comes from Ignavibacteriales bacterium CG_4_9_14_3_um_filter_34_10, assembly GCA_002790395.1. Classification (GTDB taxonomy): domain Bacteria; phylum Bacteroidota; class Ignavibacteria; order Ignavibacteriales; family Melioribacteraceae; genus UM-FILTER-34-10. The sequence goes on from PFVB01000065.1 coordinate 7,130, forward strand.
TTATCTCACTATGGGGAGTTATGAAAATGAATTGCAGCGGATAAAAAATTATCTGCGGATTAGAAATGTTTTTTTACTTACCGGAATGCCTGATGCAACTATCTTTTATGATAAAATAAATGCACCAGCAGAAGCAAAACCATTACAAGACACAACAAGTGTTTATACTTCTTATAACTCAATCTTCTTAATGAACCCGTATAATAATGTGATTCAAAAATACGGAAAGCAGAAACTTGTCCCTTTCGGGGAGAAAGTGCCCTTCGTTGAATATATCCCTTTTCTTGGTGATGTTATTAAATGGAACGTTGGAATATCAAGTTGGAATACCGGAAAAGATACAACAGTCTTTAAGTTGAAATTTTCGAATATAAAAGATTCGGTACGTATCGGTGGGGTAATTTGTATCGAATCTATCTACTCGGATTATGTGGCTCAGTTTGCTGATAAAGGTGCGGAAATATTAGTGATTGTTACTAATGACAGTTGGTACGGAAATTCAAGCGGTCCTTATCAACATAAAGAATATGCTGAACTTCGTGCTGTCGAAAATCGAAAGTTTGTTGTCCGTTCAGCAAATGGAGGAATTAGTTGTGTAATTGATCCAAGTGGAAAAACATTAGCTCAAACAAAAATGTTTACCAGAAAATATTTGGTCGCTGATGTTGGTTTTTCAAGCGCAAAAACATTTTATTCGAAAAATCCAATGATTATTCCTTTATTTTCTGTTGCATTTGTGGCTACTGTGATTTTAATAATTCTATTGAGAAAATTTATAGTGAGAAAAAAATGAAAAAAATTATTGACTTTAGAAGTGATACGGTTACCAAACCAAGTTTAGAAATGCGTAAGGCAATGTACGATGCTGAAGTTGGTGATGATGTATATGGTGAAGATCCAACAACGAATGAATTGCAAGAATATGCGGCTGATTTATTGGGAAAAGAGTCTGCATTATTTGTTACCAGTGGTGTTATGGGTAATCAGATTTGTTTGAATATTTTAACAAATCCTGGAGACGAAGTAATCTGCGAAAAAGATGCACACATATTTTGGTATGAATCCGGTTCGCCGGCGAAATTAAGTGGACTTCAGATTCACCAGATTGAAGGTATTGATGGATCATTGCCTGTGAAGAAAGTGAAAGATGCAATCCGTCCGCAATCTGCATATTATATGCCCGAATCAAAAGTTATAGAAGTTGAAAACACACACAATGTTGCAGGCGGAACGATTATACCGCTTGAAAATATAATTGAATTAAGAAAACTTGCTGATGAAAATAATTTGTTCATGCATCTTGACGGAGCAAGAATTTGGAATGCATCGGTTGCATCAGGAATTTTGGTTAATGAATATGCAAAATATTTTGATACCGTAAGCTGTTGTCTTTCAAAGGGTTTAGGCGCACCTATCGGTTCTATTATTGCAGGAAGCAAGGAGCTAATGCATAAAGCATTTCGTGTCAGAAAATCTATTGGCGGAGGAATGAGGCAGGTTGGTATAATTGCTGCTGCAGGATTATTTGCTCTTAAGAATAATATTAGTCGATTAAGTGAGGATCATGAAAAAGCAAAAATCCTAGCTGAAAGAATTAATGCAAATCCCAATCTTGAAATAAACATAAATTCTGTTCAAACGAATATGTTAATGTTTCATCCCAAAACAATTTCAGTTGAAAAAGGATTGACTCTTTGTAAAGAAAATGGATTGTTATTATCCGGCGGTAAGGTTGGTTTGATTCGGATAGTAACTCATCTCGATGTTACGTTTGATGATGTAAAAAAATCTGCAGATATTATTGATGAAGTTTTTAGTTAAATGTTTAATTGCTTAATTGTCAAATTGCCAATTTCAATACTGACCTATTAACAATTTAGCCATTTAACAATTAAACAATTTGATTTATAGTAGAATAAAGAGTTATATAAATGGATATAAAAGACTTTAATCACAAAATAAAAATTATAGTAAGATTCTCCGATTTGGATGCAATGCAGCATGTCAATAATTCTCGATATCTTACTTATCTTGAAGAAGCAAGAATTGAATATTTTAATTCTCTTTTTAAGCGGGGAAAAAACAGAATGGATTTTGAAGCAATTATTGCCAGAATTGAAATTGATTATCTTTATCCTATTGTATTGGGTGATGATGTTGCAGTTTTCACCCGTGT
>PFVB01000065.1:9397-9539 GCA_002790395.1 Ignavibacteriales bacterium CG_4_9_14_3_um_filter_34_10
AACTCGTTTACTATGATTATAAAACCCGAATGACAAAAGTTATTCCGGAAGAAGCTAGAAAAACTATTGCTAAGTTTGAAGGAATTGGCAATTAAATCTTTTTGCAACATTCAGACGAATTATAATTTTCTACGAGGATTAG
>PFVB01000065.1:9635-10930 GCA_002790395.1 Ignavibacteriales bacterium CG_4_9_14_3_um_filter_34_10
AAATTACCGATCCTCATAGAGGAACAACAAAAACTATAACTGCTTAATTGCGTTTTCAATGTTGGTGGATTTTTGAATCTTTCGAAGAGTGGTTGGCTCGGCTACTCTTTCCTTGCAATCGGAGATATTGCAAGTTTCACAAGTGTTGTTCACAATGCGAAATGCAATATTTGAATCATTCCAAAATTTGATTTTTTTCTTCAATTGCTCATCTAAATAAAAACCAAGTGTTACGCTCGTAAAAATATTAGGATCAAGAATATTTTGCTGAGCAACTGAAAAAGAAATGTATTCATCTTCCGTTTCGTGAAATTTGGAGTGAACAATTCCGGCTTTCATCTTGCCATTACGGATAGTTCCATTTAATTCATCTTTAATGTTTTTTAACACGTCAATTGAAATCCATCGCCGGCAGTAATGCTCATTAGTTTGATAACCGCCAGGATTTTGGTTAATATTTAATCGGACTTCCTTAGTCAAATCAAATTTTTCTGTTCCCGCAAAAGTGTTGAAGCGAAGGAAGAAATATTTTTTCAATCCCCAGACATTGCTCGCAAGATTTGCTAATCGTTGAAAAAACATTTCAGAAGTCGCATCAAATTTATTAATAAGACTTATAAGAAAATTTTCATCCCATTTCCCCTGTCCGAAAAAAACATTAATATCTTTTTTGAAATCCTTCTTATTCAAAATTAATGCAGTTGAAAAATATGCTGCTATGTAATTATTTAAAAGTTGATCGAATGTATTGAGCTTTAAACTTGAGTGGATATAGCTTCTCTTTGTAATGTTGAGATGATTATAGGCTAATTCCTTCCCAACGATAAATAGTTTTTGGGCTGATGAAAGTTTAGAATTCAAGAATAAAGTTGGCTGTTTTCCATATTTAAGAATTCCTCTTAATTGTTTAAGTTCAGCAAAATCATCCAGTCTTGTTTCATCCAATTGATAATTATATTTTTTTTTAAGAATTTCAAAAAGCGTTTTGTAATTTAATGGTGGAGCAACAGAAACCTTGTTTTTAGCAACAAAACTTTCCGCTGATTGTTCAATATCTTCAAAGTAATTATCGTTAATTTCCTTGTAAATTCTGAAAGCAGTTCGGCTAAAATTATTCTGACTCATCTCTGTGCTTTTTGCCATATCAATAACAGTGGCTACCAATGCACTCAATTGATAAGAAGCCTCTGACATCAGCGAAATAAATTTGTTTAAATCAATTCCATAATGATCAAGAGGAAGCATTTCAAGAATATTCGAATCAATCAATTCAGCAATTGGAGTAAGGTTTTTTG
>PFVB01000156.1:0-6188 GCA_002790395.1 Ignavibacteriales bacterium CG_4_9_14_3_um_filter_34_10
GGACTGTAATCAAATCGAAAGAATATCCTCCTGAAGAGCTTAAAAATTTTTCTGAAAATCATAATGTTCAATCGAACGATTTAACCACATCAGCAAAAAGTATCCCCTTTGCCAAATTTCAATATGCAGGTTTGGTTTGGCTATTAACCGGAATTCTCGGAGGCTTAATTTTATTCTTTATCCTTCAGCAGGAAGATTTTGGTTTATATGTTTTATTTTTTGGTTCAGCTATCTTTGGTCTTCTGCAAATTTATGCTGCGTATTTGACTAAGCAAAACAAAACCGGCAGTGGTTTTATTTCTGTTCTGAACGATCTTTATAAAATGCCAAAAACCATGAAACAACTTGCGGTCGTTCAATTTTTTTCATGGTTTGCATTATTTGCTATGTGGATTTATACTACTCCTGCAGTCACACATCATATTTATGGTGCAACAGATTCATCTTCCGAGATTTACAATGATGGAGCAGACTGGGTTGGTGTGCTTATGTCGGTTTACAACGGCTTTGCTGCAATTATGGCATTTTTCATTATTTGGTTGGCAAATAAAACCAGTCGGAAACAAGTCCATGCAATAAGTTTATCTATTGGTGCAGTTTCATTAATTTCATTTTATTTTATTAAAAATCCTCAATTACTATTGATTTCCGAATTTGGAATTGGCCTGGCATGGGCATCAATATTAGCAATGCCGTACGCAATATTAGCAGGCTCAATTCCAGGCAATAAAATGGGAGTTTATATGGGAATATTCAATTTTTTTATTGTGATTCCGCAAATTACCGCAGCAGCAATTCTTGGTTTTTTTGTTCGCAGTTTATTTAACGGAGAAGCAATTTATGCTTTGCTTTTGGGCGGATTTTCTCTTTTTATTGCTGCTATACTTGTAAAATTTGTTGACGATAAAGATGCTTAAACTGTTTTTGATAATTTTTGTAACTACAGAACAAATTTTTTCTCAGATATTTGTTTCAAAAAATTTGGACGATGGAATTGAATTTGTTTCTTCATTCATAATTTCTGAAGAATTCGCTAAAATACGAATGAACAATTCTGATCTTGAATCAATTGATTCACTTTATTTTAGAACACTTAAGTTTTATGAAAATGATTATTCAGAAGCTTTGTTGGCTTTGACACTTGGTACGCTTCCCTATTTTGAAATGCCTTTGTCTATCCCAATAATTAATACTATATTAAAAATTCCACTCCCAACTCCAGAAAAAAATATTGCACTTAAAATCAAGAATCTCCCAAGTCATTTTTTAATCAATTCTCCAAAGGAAATATTTGGCGATAAAGATAAACTTGCTCATTTTTTTGGAAATGCTTTTCTCGCTTACAGCATTCCCTTCATAAACGTTTCAGAGTTTTTTAGTATTTTTGTTGAAAAATTTGAAGAAGCGTTTAAAGTTGAGGGAGCGTTTGACAAAAGAGATATTTTTGTAAATTCGCTTGGGAAAAAATTTGGTAAACAGCTGAAAGTTAATTCCTCTGTTTTACCATCAAATTTTTTGGTTAATAATAATATGGAAACTTATGAAAAATAAAATTTTTATACTTGATGATGAAAAAGATATCTGCGAAAGCATTAAAATGATACTTGATTACGAAGGTTACAATGTTGAATTTTCTACCGATCCGCAAAACATAATTGAATTTCTTTCAGACAATAACTTCGATGTTCTTCTTCTTGACATTCAAATGCCCAAAATGAATGGTTTCGAGATTCTGAACAAAATCAAGGAAAATAATATTACGGTTTCCACAATAATTATTTCTGCTTTTGGGAATGTTGAAAATGCAATTAAAGCCACAAAACTCGGTGCATTTGATTTTATCGAAAAACCTATTGACAGAGATAAATTATTAATTACCATTCGGAATGCTGTTGATAAAAAAAATCTTGTAAATGAAAATCTTTCATTAAAAAATAAAGTTTTTTCTGAGGACAGAATTTTTGGAAAAAGCATTCAAATCAAAAATATTCTCGAAACAATCGCAAAAGTTGCGAAGACAGATGCAAGAATTTTGATTACCGGAGAGAATGGTACAGGGAAAGAATTAATAGCAAGAGAAATTCACAAACAAAGTTTACGCTCATCATCAGATTTGATCGAAGTTAATTGTGCTGCTATTCCGAATGAACTTATTGAGTCTGAATTGTTTGGACATGAAAAAGGATCATTTACCGGTGCGTTTAATAAAAGAATCGGCAAATTTGAACTTGCTGATGGCGGCACTTTATTCCTTGATGAGATTGGCGATATGAGTCTGCAGGCTCAAGCAAAAGTTTTGCGTGCAATCGAGGATGGTAAAATTGAACGGGTTGGTGGAAACAGTAAAATTTCGGTTAATGTAAGAATTGTCTCTGCAACCAATAAAGACTTGCAGGAAGAAATAGCTAAAGGTAATTTCAGGGAAGATTTGTTTCATAGATTGAATGTTATTCCAATTCATATCTCTCCATTACGAGAGCGGAAGGAAGACATTCCGGAATTGGTAAATAGGTTTATTGAACTTCTTGCTCAAAAATATAACTCAACTAAAATTATTTTCTCTGATTCAGCTATTGCAAGACTCCAAAATTTACATTGGAAAGGTAACGTGAGAGAATTAAAAAATTTTATTGAACGTGTAGCTATTTTGACTGGAAAATCAAATCTTACTGATAAAGATTTATCTGCATTTATTTCTAATGAAAAAATCGACGATAATGAACTTTTTGACATTTCAAATTCTTTTCAGGAATTTAAGGAAAAGGCAGAAAAAGCTTTCATAGTCAAGCAACTGCAATCCAACAATTGGAATATAAGTAAAACTGCTGACGTTCTCGGCATTCAAAGAAGTCACCTGTACGGCAAAATGAAAAAATATAAAATTGAAAAGGAGTAAGTGATGGAAACTGTATTTTCAAAAATTATCAGCAAAGAGATTCCTGCAAAAATTGTTTTTGAAAGTGAAAATGTACTGGCTTTCCACGATATAAATCCGCAGGCTCCGGTTCATGTTTTAATTATACCAAAAACAACAGAAATTAATTCTGTACGAAATTTCATAGCAGGAGCACATGATAAGATAATTGGAGAGATGCTTTCGGCTGCTAAAACAATTGCAAAAGATCTAAATATTTTTGACTCAGGCTTTAGATTAGTAATAAATAACGGAGCAGACAGCGGTCAGGAAGTTCCTCACTTGCATATTCATTTATTAGGAGGACGTAAATTTACCTGGCCTCCGGGGTGATTTAGAGATATTTCCTTGCTTTGTCGGAGATATCAGTCCTGTACTGCATTCCATCAAATTTTATTTGAGTAATAGATTCATAAACTGTTCTTTTACAATTGCTTAAATTACCATCCTTATCAACAGAAACAACCCCAAGTACGCGCCCGCCATTAGTAAAAATATCACCATTCATTTTTACTGTCCCCGAATGAAAAACGAGTTTATTCCCCTGATTTGAAATCTTATTAATTCCAGTAATCAAAAAATTCTTTTCATAATCGCCCGGGTAACCTGCGGAAGCACAAATGACACAAATGGAGCATGAATGGGAAAATGAGACCATGCCAAGATCCAATTTTCCTTTAGCTGCAGAAAATAAAAATCCGGTAAAGTCGCCATCAATCAATGGAAGAATAGCTTGCGTCTCAGGATCTCCAAATCTGCTGTTATATTCAATTACGTAAGGTTCTGAATTTGATATCATTAATCCGAAATAAAGACAACCTGAATATTGAATTTTATCCTTCATTAATCCGTTTAATGTTGGTTTGATTATTTTGTCATCTATATTTTTCAACATAGATTTTGATATTAATGGAGTTGGTGCATAGGCTCCCATTCCTCCGGTATTTGTCCCCTGATCATTATCAAAAATACGTTTGTGATCCTGAGACGCAGGTAGTATTTTATAATTCTCACCATCAGTTACTACAAGTATTGAGGCTTCTTCCCCATTCAGGAATTCTTCAATAACAATCTTGTTTCCTGAATCACCAAATTTATTTTGATAAAAAATCTCATCTATTGTTTTCGCTGCTTCTTTTTGATTAGTGACAATCATTACTCCCTTTCCCGCTGCTAATCCTGAGACTTTAATTACAACGGGATAAGTTACTTCTTGTAAAAAGTTTATTGCCGATTTAATTTCACTTTTGAAAAATAATTTATAATTCGCTGTTGGAATTTTATGCTTGACCATAAATTCTTTTGCAAATGATTTATCGCTCTCAAGCCGGGCAGCCATTTTTTTTGGACCGAAACAAACAATCCCTTTTTCCTGAAGAAAATCAGATAATCCTTTTTCGAGATATTCTTCAGGACCAATAATCACAAAATCAATGTTCTCCTCCGTGCAGAAATTAAATATTTCGTCAAAATTCTTAACATTAATTGAAACATTTTCTCCAATATCCAATGTGCCAGCATTACCGGGAGCAATATATATTTTTTCAACAAAACTGTCTTTACTGCATCGCCAGGCAAGAGCATGTTCTCTACCCCCGCTCCCAATAATCAAAATTTTCATTGTATTTCCTTCAAATTAAATTGGAATTGCTGTGTAAGAAGTTTAGTTAAAAATTCACGGTCATGCTTTAATACAAACTCTTCATTAGGAATTGGTAACTTATTATTAATGAATAAGTTATACATTTTAATAAAATTGTTTTTTATATCAATAATATTGTCAGGATCAGAAATAAAACTCGCTTCATATTCAACACAAGCATTTTTTGAAGCACCATCAGGGAGCAAAGCCATTATTGGTTTTCTCGTTCCGAAATACTCAAACAATTTTCCAGCTGTGACTGTATCCATATTTTTACCATTTCCCAGCATCATCCATAAAATATCAGCTTCGCTTAATTTTTTAATAACTTCCGTGTGCTCCATGTATCCGTGTACATAAACAAAACTTTCTAACTTTAATTTTTTCACAAGTTTTAGATTCTCTTTCCTAAAATGCCCAATGAAGTGCAATTCAAAAAAATTAGCTATATAAGGAAATTCTTTTCGAAGTTCGTTGAATGCCTGGAAGAATAACTTAGGTGTAATGTTTTCATAAAAAATTCCTGAGTAAAGAATACGAATTTTATCTTTTTTTAAACTTGATTTTTGAGGTGGACAATTCAAAAAATCTTCCTGGTCGAATCCATGCGGGATAATAACTATATCTTCAAATTTCAAAAAACCATAATTCTTTAATATTTCTTCTTTAATCCGACGATTCACCACTATTATTTTATCAGAGAATCTTAATGCTTCGTATTCTTTTTTCTTGTGTAAATGTTTATGCAATGGAGTTGGATAAAACGCAAATTGATTATTTAACCATAAATCCCGATAATCAACAATTACGGGAATTTCAAATTCTTTCTTAAGTTGAATTGCAATCGAAAAAGCTGAAAAAGGGGGAATTGACACAAATATTACATCATACTTTTCATTTTTCAATAAATCCTTTGCAGTTTTATATGCGCTCTGCGACCAGGATATTTTATTGTCTGGGATAAAAAATGTTTTACTCAAATTTGAAAGCAATTTTCTAATCCATTCACGCGGTAAACTGATCGTTCCAAATTTCTTTAATACTGAATTTGGTTCTTTCCCTTCCGTTCTTACAACTCGAATATCGGCATTCGCAACCTCCGAAAGAAGTGAATTGTCATGTGCAAAATACCCGACATCCCCGGCTGTTATAACAGTCGGTTCCCAGTTATATTTTTTCATATACTTCGTAAATTTAAGAGTTCGCTGAACTCCGCTCATTCCCATAGGAGGATAATAATATGCTATAACAAGGACTTTAAACATAATCAGAATTTTTTTATTTGATAATTTGGTGCTTCCGTTGTAATTAACACATCATGCGGATGACTTTCTCTTAAACCAGAATTAGTTATTTTGACAAACTTTGATTTTACTTTCAATTCGCCTATTGTTTTTGCTCCACAATACCCCATTGCTGCACGTAATCCGCCAATAAATTGATAAACTGTATCCGCCAAAGGACCTTTGTATGGAACGCGTCCTTCAATTCCTTCGGGGACTAATTTTTTAATATCATCTTCGGCATCCTGAAAATATCTGTCTTTGCTTCCTTCTTTCATTGCTCCAAGCGATCCCATTCCACGGTATAATTTAAAACTTCTTCCTTCAAATAATATTTTTTCTCCGGGTG
>PFVB01000156.1:6273-10918 GCA_002790395.1 Ignavibacteriales bacterium CG_4_9_14_3_um_filter_34_10
TATTCCGCCATCCGAAATAATTGGAATTCCGCTTTTCTTCAAAGACTGATAAATATTATTCACTGCCGAAATTTGGGGAACTCCTACTCCGGCGATAATTCGAGTTGTACAAATAGAGCCGGCTCCAATCCCAACTTTAACCGCATCAATTCCAAGTTCTACTAATTCCAAAGCAGCTTCAGGAGTAACGATATTTCCGGCAATAAGTTGAGCTGATTTATACTTCTTTCTGATATTTTGAATTGTTTTTAAAACTCCTGCAGAATGTCCGTGAGCCGTATCAATCACGATCACATCAACTTCAGAATTAATCAGTGCTTCTACTCGATCCATTGTATCAGAGCTAACCCCGACCGCAGCACCAACTCTCAATCTACCAAGATTATCTTTGCAAGCATTTGGAAACTTTTTCTTCTTTGCAATATCTTTAAAAGTAATCAACCCTTTCAGCCTGCCCTGTTTATCGACAACCGGTAATTTTTCAATCCTGTATTTCTGTAAAAGTATTTCAGCTTTTTGTAAAGATGTACCTACGGTTGTTGTTCTTAAATTCTCTTTTGTCATCACATCCGATACTTTAAGATTTGTATTTGGTTCAAATCTTAAATCCCTGTTTGTTAAGATTCCGATTAAAATTTGATTTTTATCTATGATTGGAATTCCGCTAATCCTGTATTTTGCCATTAATTTCAAAGCGTCACTAATTGTATTATCAGGAAAAAGAGTTATCGGATCGTGGATCATTCCACTTTCTGAACGTTTGACTTTGTCAACTTCTTCTGCTTGTTTTTGGATAGACATATTCTTATGAATAATTCCAATTCCGCCTTGGGCAGCCATTGCAATTGCCATTTCCGATTCTGTTACCGTATCCATTGCGGCAGAAAGAAACGGTATATTTAATTTAATCTGCGGTGTCAAATGAGTTTCAATATTTGTTTCCCGTGGTAAAACTGATGATCTCGCCGGCAAGAGCAAAATATCATCAAAGGTTAATCCTTCAAATAAAATTTTTTCTTTATTCATTTTGTCTCCAATTTATTCAAATGCTGCAATTCCGGTTATTTCCTCTCCAACGATTAATGTGTGCATTTCGTGCGTTCCTTCATAAGTTTTAACTGACTCAAGATTATTTGCATGCCTCATAACCGGATATTCACTTAAAATGCCATTCGCACCCAAAATTTCTCTTGCTGTTCTTGCAATAGTTAAAGCATGCTCGACATTATTCCTTTTCGCAAGAGAAATATGATAATGCTTAATTTTATTTTGATCTTTTAATTCAGCTAATCTGTAGGCAAGCAATTGTGCCTTGGTAATTTCTGAAACCATATAAACAAGTTTTTGTTGTGTCAATTGGTATCCTGCAATAGGTTTGCCAAATTGAATTCTGGATTTAGCATAATCCAAAGCTGAATCATAACATGCCATCATCGAACCGATTACTCCCCAGGCTATTCCATATCTTGCTTGATTCAAACACATCAAAGGAGATCTTAAACCATTTGTATTTGGTAACCTATTAGATTCAGGAATAAATACATCCTGAAATATTAATTCAGAAGTAACAGATGCGCGAAGAGAATGCTTGCCTTTCATTTCTGGTGCGTAAAAACCTTTGAAATCTTTTTCAACTAAAAAACCGTTTACCACTTCATCAAGTTTTGCCCAAACAACGGCAACATCAGCAATACTTCCATTTGTAATCCACATTTTGGCACCGTTGAGCAAATATCCGCCATCAACTTTTTTTGCATTGGTTTTCATTCCCCCGGGGTTTGAACCAAAATCAGGTTCTGTTAATCCAAAGCAGCCGATTTTTTCAGCAGCAGCTAATTTAGGAAGCCAGATTTTTTTTTGTTCTTCTGAACCAAAAGTAAATATGGGATACATAACCAAGGCACTTTGAACAGATGCAAAACTTCGAATTCCGCTGTCGCCGCGTTCCAATTCCTGCATTGCCAAACCATAACAAATATTATTCAAATTAGCACAGCCGTAATTTTGAGGAAGTGTAATCCCAAAAATTCCCAACTCTGCTAATTCAGGGATTAATTCAGATGGAAACTTACCTTCCATATATTTAGATTCAATTATTGGAATGACTTTTTCGTCTACAAATTTCCGAACTGTTGACCGAACAAGTTTTTCTTCTTCGGTCAATAGTTCATCTAAAAGATAAAAATCTATTCCGCTAAATTTCTTCATAATACCTTAACTTTAATTGTTTAAGTTCTTCCATAATTGATTCAGTGCTATATCCTTTCAAAGTAAGATGATTAAAAATCTTTTGAAATATTTTCCTTTTATCATCTTCCTTTTTTGCCAATGATTCAAACTTCTTCTGTGCAATTAAGTGAATATTTTCATTTAATATTTCTTCACCTGAATAACTGCTCAAAATTTTAGTGATTATGCTCCTATCAACACCTTTTCTTTTTAGTTCATTCGAAATTCTATTTAAGCCAAATTTGCGGATATGAATCTTATATTCAACAAACTCTTCAGCAAATTTTTCATCATTAATAAACCCAAGATCAATAATTTCAGAAATCAATGCCTTAATAATTTGCTCGGTTTTTTTCTTCAATAATAATTTTCTTCTTAATTCATTTTCAAAATATGATCGCTTCGTTAATAGACGCATTGCATAATTTTTCGCTTCGAAATATTCAGATTCATATTTAATTTTATCAAAAACCGATTCACTTATCTCGCAATTATTATAAAGCCGATTCTTTTCCCATACTAAAAAAGGTATTGTTAAATCGCCAAGTTCTGACGTTCTAACAACAAAACCAAATTTGTTCTTCTTTATAACAACTAAATTCATTTTTTCTTTTTGGTTTCAGTAACTTCCTTTGTTTCTTGTTTTGGTTCTTTAATTTCAAGTCCCATGGCATTCTTTACTGCTATTTCCAGTCTTTTCATCATTTCTTTATCATCAAGTAATTTGGACTTAAATTGCTCTTTACCGTTGAACCGATCTTCATTAAAAGTATACCATGCGCCACTTTTCTTTATAACATCGAATTGAACACCAATGTCGATTAATTCTGATGACTTGCTAATTCCTTCATTGAAAATAATATCAAACTCAACTTCTTTGAATGGCGGTGCGACTTTGCTTTTAACAATTTTAACTCTTGTGTGGCTGCCAATTACGGCATCTGCACTTTTAATCGCTGAAATTCTTCTTATATCCATTCTTACAGAAGCATAAAATTTAAGTGCATTTCCTCCTGTTGTTGTTTCAGGATTTCCAAATATAATTCCAATTTTACTTCGTAATTGATTTGTAAAAATCACGGAAGTTTTTGAACGACTTACTGCTCCGGTAATTTTTCTTAACGCCTGCGACATTAATCTGGCCTGAACTCCCATTTGAGGGTCACCCATTTCACCCTCAATTTCAGAACGAGGGACTAATGCTGCAACTGAATCAATAACTATTACATCAAGAGCATTACTACGAACTAAAGTATCAACAATCTCAAGCGCCTGTTCGCCATAATCCGGTTGAGAAAGCAGTAAGTTATTTGTATCAACAAACAATTTTTTTGCATAATTAGTATCCAGTGCATGTTCAGCATCAATAAAAGCTGCAAGTCCACCCTGTTTTTGTGCTTCGGCAATGATATGCAAACACAAAGTTGTCTTTCCTGATGATTCAGGTCCGAAAATTTCAATTATTCTGCCGCGAGGAATTCCACCAATTCCCAAACTATAATCTAATGCAATTGAGCCTGTTGAGATAGAATCAATTTTCTGAATTACACCATCTCCAAGTTTCATTATAGTTCCCTTGCCATAGGTTTTTTCAATATTAAAAATTGTCTCATCTAATATTTTCTGTTTTGCTTCTTGTTCGGATGCCATTATCCCTCCTTAAAATTAAATTTATTTAATGTTGTATAAACCGATCCTGTTCTGAATAATTCACTTTTAACCAAAGAAATAGAATTGCAACTGAAACTTAAGGAATCAATAGGTTTTTTATCAAATTTTTTTAACTCTTCCAAATAATTTTTAATCCGTAATAGAGTCAGATGTGCATGAAATTTTTTCTTTTCTTTTTCAAATCCTATCTCTGCCATACTATTCTCAATATTATCAAATAGATTATTTAACTCAATACTTTCCTCTATTCCCAGCCAGAGAACACTTGGTTTTCCTAATTTATTAAAGAATCCGAAATTGGAAAATCTAATTCCAAAAGGACTAAAACCTGCAGCAACTTTTTTAATTGCCTCACTGAATTTTGGAATAAGATTTTCATCTGTTTCACCTAAAAATTTTAGAGTGAAATGTAACTTCTCCTTTTTCTCCCAAGACAAATTGTTATTAATGTAAATTTCATTCCGCAACTTTATAATTTCTTCCTGAATTTTGTCCGGCACATCGGCAGCAATAAAAATTCTATGGTTCATTACTGATACCGAGCAAATGCTTTCTCAATAAATCAAGAGCTGCCTGAGAAACGCGGTCTTTATTCAGTAATCTGTTTTCACCGAATCTGTATTCATAAGCTGTGCAAATATTTTCGTCACATAAACCAATATAAACCAAACCAACTGGTTTTTGTGCAGTTCCGCCGGTAGGACCAAGAATTCCCGTAACAGCCAAACCAATATCAGTACCGCTA
>PFVB01000125.1 GCA_002790395.1 Ignavibacteriales bacterium CG_4_9_14_3_um_filter_34_10
GTGGATAACTTTTTAATCTTAATAACTAATTGGAAAAGCATTTCAAAATAGGTATATTTTAACAATAAAATTAATAAAATTTGGAGTGATAATGGAGTTCAAAGTTAATAGCATTGAGTTAGAGAAATTACTCAACAAAATAATTCCTGCAGTACCAACAAGAACACCAATGCCGATTTTAGAAAACTTCCTGTTTGAAATTAAAAATGGTCTTTTAACTATTTATGCTACAGACTTGGAGATTTCACTAAAGTCCTCGATTAATGTTGTCTCTGATGAAAATATGAGCCTTGTAGTGCCTGCACGGCTTTTATACGACATAATTAAGTCATTCCCAGACACAACTGTAAAGTTTTTAACATCAAATAATAAACTAAATGTAATAACCGATTTTGGTACATATACACTTGGTTATATCGAAGCAAATGAATATCCTGAAATTCCATCATTTCCACAAAAGACAGATGAAGACGTTCAAGAAATTTCAATGAATGGTTTAGAGTTAAAAAAAGCATTTGATAAAACATCATTCGCAATTGGTAAAGAAGAAATGAGACCGGCAATGATGGGAACTTTGCTTGAATTATCAGACGAAGGATTGAGATTTGTAGCAACTGACGGACACCGACTTGTAAATTTATTAAACAAAAAAATCACAAGTCAAGGTTTAATTCAATATATAGTTCCGGAAAAAGCAATTTCTGTTTTACAAAAAATATTGGATGAAAAGGATGCTAAACTTTACTTAAGTAAATCGCACATTTCATTTAAATTAAGTGATATCGAGTTGATTACCAGATTAATTGGTCAGAAGTACCCTGATTTTAAAGGTGTTATTCCTTTAGAAAACGAATTTTCTTTGCAAGTAAAAACAAAAGAAATTCACGATGCTATTAGAAGAATGCTTTTATTTGCAACAACTAGCACAAGAAGAGTTAAATTTTCAATATCAGCAAGCGCGATAGATATTTCAGCAGAAGACATTGACCTTGGTTCTTCGGCTAACGAATCTGTTATGTGTAAGTATAATGGTGAACCTTTGGAGATAGGTTTTAACGCAGGATATGTAAACGATATTCTTAGTCACATGCTGCCGGAGAAGGAAGTGGTATTTAAGTTAAACTCGCCGACAAAAGCTGCAATTGTTGTTCCAAGCGAAGAAAAAGAAACAGAAGAGTTGATGATGTTGCTTATGCCTGTACGCTTAAACAGTTAAAGATGACATTAAATAATTTATTGATAAGTAATTTTAGATTACATAAAAATACAGAGTTAAATTTTTCAGACGAATTAAATTATTTTATTGGCGGAAACGGACAAGGGAAAACCACAATATTAGAAGCGATTTACTATTTATGTACAACAAAAAATTTAAATCAAAATTCTGATACTGAGGCTGTTTCTTTTGGAGAAAAAGAATTTAGTTTGTTTGGAAAGTTCAATGAATTGATAGAATATAAAACAAGAATTCAGTTTGACATAGAATCAAACAAGAAAAATTTTTTTATTAATGAAAAACAAGTGACTCGAAGTGCTTCTATAATTGGTAAATTTCCTGTTGTCTCTCTCACTCCTCTTGATCATGCAATAACACAAGGAAGTCCCGCTGACAGGCGAAAATTTGTTGATTCAATTATTTCACAATTAAGTCCTGCTTACTTGGAAATACTATTGGAATACAACAAAATTCTCAGACAAAGATCAGCTTTGTTATTTCAAATCAGGGAAAGAAAAGAAAAGAGTTTAATTGATCAACTTGAAGCATGGACGGAAATTTTACTTAATAACGGAACGGAAATAGTAAAACACAGAATGATATTTGCAGAAGAATTCAATAAAATTATCCGAGAAAATTATCTTAAGATTAGCGATCAAAACGAAATCCCCTCTTTAGAATATAATTTTTTAAACTCTGTTTCTGATGATGATATAAAGAAAAACTTTAATGATAAATTAGATGAATATTATGACGACGAAATTATCCGTGCTCAAAACTTAGTTGGGCCTCATCGAGATGAATTTATTTTTTATCTGAATCAAAAAGAGCTAAAAAAATACGGATCACAAGGGCAGCACAAAACCTTTCAAATTGCGCTAAGGTTTTCTCAGTTTTTTTATATGTTTCAAGTCATTGGTAAAAAGCCAATCTTTCTTATGGATGATATATTCGGAGACCTTGATAAAAACAGAGTTAAAAAGATTGGTGAATACTTGAAAATCGTTGGGCAAGCTTTTATTACATTAACAGATTTGAACAATAATAATAATATTTTCAAATCATCAAACGACAAGATTATTTTTGTTAATAATGGGCATGTTCATTATGCGTAAACAAGCACTGTCTATTGGTGATATTATTGAAAAAGAAGAAAACTTTGAAACATTCAGAAATAAGGTAAAAGAATTTGATGTTGTTTTTCAATTTGGTTTAGTATTTCCGGAACTTAAACAAATTGCACAGGCAGTAAAAGTCGTAAAAAAAATTTTGTACCTCAAAGTTGAAAACTCAGTTTGGAGAAGCGAACTAAGACTTAGGCAAAAAAGTATTGTTGACAGAATCAACAGTTCAATTAAAGAAGAAAGAATTAAATCAATAAAATTTATTTAAGAAAAGGTGTTATTGTGGTGAAAGAAAACAATCTGAATAGTTATAATGCAAGCAACATAAACGTATTGAAAGGATTAGAGGCAGTTAGAAAAAGACCGGCAATGTATATTGGCGATATCGGATCAAGAGGTTTGCATCATCTGATAAATGAAGTGGTTGATAATAGTATTGACGAAGCATTGGCAGGATATAATGACAGAGTTATAATTACAATCCATAAAGATCAAAGTGTATCTGTAGAAGATAAAGGGCGCGGTATTCCAATTGATATTCATCCTGAAGAAAAAAAATCAGCCCTTGAAGTGGTAATGACAGTTCTCCACGCAGGAGGAAAATTTGATAAAAATTCTTACAAAGTATCCGGTGGATTACACGGCGTTGGTGTTTCGGTTGTGAATGCTTTATCAGAATGGTTGAAAGCGGAAGTAAGAAGGGACGGAAAAATTTATTATCAGGAATACAGAAGAGGTGAACCTGTTGGGTCGGTTAAAGAAATTGGAACTTATAAAGGAGATGTAACAGGAACCAAAATAACATTCAAACCTGATGGGGAAATATTTAAAGTAACGAAATTTAATTTTGATACTGTCTCGGAAAGAATTCGTGAGCTTGCTTATCTCAATAAAGAAGTTACGATGACCTTAAAGGATGAAAACGATGGACAGGAAGAGGTTTTTAAATTTAAAGGAGGTTTAATTGACTTTGTGAAGTATCTCGATGAAACAAGGCAGCCGATTCACAAACCAATTTATATTGAAGGAGAAAAAGACCAGACACCGGTGGAAATTTGTTTTGAGTATAGTGAATCATACAGCGAGAATATAAACACGTATGTAAATAACATAAATACAATAGAGGGCGGAACGCACCTGGTTGGATTCAGAACCGCATTAACCCGAACGTTTAATAATTATGCCGGAAAAAATGGTTTGATAAAAGAGAATTCCAAAATAACTTTATCCGGAGATGACTTCAAGGAGGGCTTAACGGCAGTTGTATCTGTAAAAGTTATGGAGCCTCAATTTGAAGGTCAGACGAAAACCAAGTTGGGTAATAGTGAAGTAAAATCAGTGGTTGAAACAATAGTGGGCGAGAAACTTGCAGAATTTTTAGAAGAGAATCCTTCAGTTGCAAAAAAGATTTTTGAAAAAACGATGAGAGCTGCAGAAGCAAGAGAGGCAGCAAGAAAAGCAAGAGAACTTGTAAGAAGAAAAAACGCTCTCGACTCAATGCATCTTCCGGGAAAACTTGCAGATTGTTCGATTAACGATCCCGAACATTGCGAAGTTTATATTGTTGAAGGAGATTCCGCGGGTGGTTCGGCAAAGCAAGGAAGAGACAGAAGGTTTCAGGCAATTCTTCCGATAAAAGGAAAAATATTAAATGTTGAAAAAGCAAAGATCAATAAGATTCTTGAGAACCAGGAAATTCAAGCAATGATTTCAGCTATCGGTGCCGGAATAGGAGAAGAGTTTAACCCGGAAAAAGCACGATACGGAAAAATTATTTTAATGACAGACGCGGACGTTGATGGAAGCCATATCAGAACGCTGCTTCTTACATTTTTCTATCGGCACATGAAAGAATTGATTACAGAAGGAAAAGTTTATATTGCTCAGCCGCCGCTTTATAAAATCAAAAAAGGAAAAGAAGAACATTATGCTTTTGACGAAGAAGAAAGAGATAAAATTATAAAGCGAATAAAAGCTGAATCAAAAGGAAAAGATGAAAATATTATTGAACTGAAAGAAGAAACCAATCAAGAGGAAACAACCGAAAATGTTAAAGGAATTATTATTTCGCGTTATAAAGGGTTGGGTGAAATGAATCCTGAACAATTATGGTCAACCACAATGAATCCTGAAACAAGAACTGTGCTTCAGGTAAATCTTGAAAGTGCAATGGCTGCTGATAAAATATTTGAAACTCTAATGGGAGATGCAGTTGAACCACGAAGAGAATTTATAGAAAAACATGCTAAGTATGCTAATCTTGATATTTAATTTGAGTTAACTTTGCCATACAGAGAACAATATAAAAAATCGATTTTAGACTTTATCCGAAAAGATTTTGCATCTTTCAATAAAAATATTTCTGTCAATGAAGCATTACAAGAAATAAGAAAGAAGGGGCTTGGCGAAAGAATCGTTTATTTTTATGTGGTTGATGATGAAGAAAAGTTGGTTGGGGTTTTGCCAACACGAAGAATTTTAATGGCAGAGCCCGGAGAAATTTTAAGCAGTATTATGATTAAAAATGTTGTTGCAATTAAAGCGGGCTTAAGTGTTTATGATGCCTTGGAATTTTTTGTCCTCTACAAATTTCTTGCTTTCCCCGTGATAGATGAACAAAAAAAAATATTAGGAATAATAGACGTAAATATTTTCACAGAAGAAATTATAGATACTAGCGAGCGAAAACAGATTAATGATGTTTTTGAAACAATCGGTTTTAGAATTAAAGAAATTAATATTGCATCACCGATAAAGGCATTCAGATTGAGATTCCCATGGTTGATTACTACGATTATCAGCGGAGTGATTTGCGCTTTTATTGCAGGGATGTATGCGGTTACGTTGGAGCAGAGTGTTCTTATTGCTTTTTTTCTGACAATGGTTTTAGGTTTAGGCGAAAGTGTAAGTATTCAGTCTATGACAATCGCAATTCAGACACTTCATTCAAGCAAACCAACACTTAATTGGTACATTAAAAATTTTTTCAAAGAAATGATGTCTTCCTTTTTGCTTGGAGTAACCAGCGCTGCATTTGTGTTTGTCGTTGTCTGGCTTTGGAAAAACGATTTGACTATTGCATCGCTTATTGGATTTAGCATTATACTTGTTGAAGTAATAGCTGCTTTTTGGGGGTTGACAATTCCGACAATTTTGCATCGCACAAAACTTGATCCAAAAATTTCGGCGGGACCAATTACTCTTGCCTTTGCAGATATGAGCACAATTTTTCTTTATCTTGGTTTGGCAGCGGAGATGTTTGTTAAAAGTAATGGCTAAAATGATTAAAAATAGAGCCCCACAGAACCGAACAATTATTCTTTCCGATAAAGAAAAAGATTTAATTGCCGATAAACTTCTTCGGCTTAAAGAAAAAGTTTCTGTAAAAGAAATCTCTGGACGGACAATAAACAGCGATTTTTTTAATACCCAAAAGTTTCTTCCAGAAAACTTTGTGGATCTTTTATTTCTTGATCCTCCGTATAATCTTTATAAAAAATTTAACAACACAACCTTTAAAGAAATTGCAGAAAGTCAATACGAAGAATGGTTTGAAAGTGTAATTGAAAACGCAAAGCCGTTATTAAAAAACACTGCCTCTGTTTATGTTTGTTGTGATTGGAAAACTTCACCGGCGATTTATAATGTTTTAAAGAAGCATTTTAAAATTCGAAACAGGATCACATGGGAAAGAGACAAAGGCAGAGGAGCCAAAAGCAACTGGAAGAATAATACGGAAGATATTTGGTTTTGCACTATTTCGGAAAAGTATCACTTTGATTTAGATGCAGTAAAAATCAAAAAACAAGTTATAGCTCCATATACAAATGACAATGGCGATCCGAAAGACTGGATAAAAACAGAAGAGGGAAATTTTAGAACCACACATCCATCAAATATTTGGACTGATATTACGGTTCCGTTTTGGTCGATGATAGAAAATACAGATCACCCAACGCAGAAGCCGGAAAAACTGCTTGCGAAAATAATTTTGGCATCCACACGAAAAAATGATTTTGTGTTCGACCCATTTCTCGGTTCGGGAACAACTTCAGTCGCAGCAAAAAAACTTGGCCGAAATTATTGTGGGGTTGAGGTAGATGAGTTTTATTGCTGCTTAACAGAAAAAAGATTAGAGATGGCTGAACAAGATAAAACAATTCAGGGGTTTGAATCAGGCATTTTTACAGAAAGAAATTTTGAATTAATTAAAAGAAAACAGAAAAGAATTTTTGATAACTAAACAGAAAAAAGAATGAGTACAATTTTTGAAAAAGTAGTTCCCGTAACTCTTGAAGAAGAGATGAAATCATCATACATCGATTATGCAATGAGCGTTATTGTTGCAAGAGCACTGCCAGACGTTCGTGATGGATTAAAACCTGTTCACAGGCGAGTGCTTTTTGGTATGCACGAATTAGGGCTCGCACACAACAGGCAGTATAAAAAATCAGCACGTATTGTTGGTGAAGTTCTTGGTAAATATCATCCTCATGGCGATTCGGCAGTTTATGAAACAATGGTAAGAATGGTTCAGGAGTTTTCACTTCGATATCCATTGGTCGATGGTCAAGGAAACTTTGGATCGATAGATGGAGATTCAGCCGCGGCGATGCGTTATACCGAAGCAAGGCTTGCAAGAATTTCCGATGAAATGCTGCGTGACCTTGATAAAAACACAGTTGAATTTGCAGCAAATTTTGACGACTCATTACAAGAACCAACGGTTATGCCGTCATACTTACCAAATTTATTGATAAATGGATCAAGCGGAATTGCAGTAGGAATGGCAACAAATATTCCTCCGCATAATATTACCGAAATTATTGACGGCTTGCTTGAGATAATTGATAATCCAAAATTAAAACCGGAAGATTTAATTAAAATTGTTAAAGCACCGGATTTTCCTACCGGAGCTATAATTTATGGATATGAGGGCGTGAGAGATGCGCTTCTTACCGGACGCGGAAAAGTAATTATCAGAGCAAAGGCGAATGTTGAAACCTTAAAAAATGACAGAGAAAATATTGTTATCACCGAACTTCCTTATCAAGTAAACAAGGCAAGTCTCATAGAAAAAATTGCCGAATTGGTGAGAGAACAAAAAATTAATGAAATTTCTAATGTAAGAGACGAATCAGACAGAGACGGATTGCGGGTTGTAATTGAATTAAAACGCGATGCACAGCCGGCTGTTGTGCTGAATCAATTATTTAAACATACTCAAATGCAGGTTACTTTTGGTGTTATTATGCTTGCTTTGGTTAATGGTGTTCCAAAAGTTTTATCTTTGCGTGAGATGATGGATCATTTCCTTGACCACAGAATGGACGTGTTGATTCGGAGAACAAAATATGATTTGGAAGCTGCAGAGAAAAGAGCTCACATTTTAGAAGGATATATAATTGCTCTTGATAATATTGACGAAGTAATTGAAACAATCAAAAAATCTCGGGATGTAGAAACTGCTAAGCAAAATTTAATGAGGAAATTTAAACTTTCCGAAATTCAGGCAAAATCAATTCTTGATATGCGTTTGCAAAGACTTACCGGCTTGGAAAGAAAGAAAATTGAAGATGAATATAAAGAAACAATTAAGTTAATTGAAAAGCTTAGAGGCATCCTTGATAACGATAAAAAACGATTTAAAATTATTAAAGAAGAATTGGTTGCATTAAAAGAAAAATATGGCGATGAAAGAAGAACTGAAATCATCTACGATCACAAAGAATTTTCACTGGAAGATATTATTGCTGAAGAGGACGTGGTTGTAACTATTTCACATCAGGGATTTATTAAAAGATTTCCTGTCAGCGGATACAGAAGACAGGGACGCGGAGGAAAGGGAATAACGGGTGCGGGTACGAAGGAAGAAGATTTTATAGAACACATGTTTATTGCATCAACACACCATTACATTATGTTCTTTACTGACAAAGGTAAATGTTATTGGTTAAAAGTTCATGAAATACCCGAAAGTGGAAGAGCCGCCAGAGGAAGGTCTATTCTAAACTTAATTGAAAAAGAAAGAGAAGAAAAAATAACTGCTTTTGTTACAGTTAAAGACTATACTGAAGATAAATCGATTGTTATGATCACTGAAAAAGGAACGGTAAAGAAAACAATTCTTTCTGCTTATTCAAATATTAGAAGAGGCGGTATAATTGCAATCAATCTCGATGCTGGCGACAGACTGATTGAAGCAAAATTAAGTGACGGAAACAACGATATCATCATTGGCACAAAAGACGGAATGGCAGTCCGCTTCAACGAAAAAGATGTTCGTGATATGGGAAGAACGGCAACCGGAGTGCGGGGAATTAAACTTGGCAAAAACGATGCTGTTGTTGGAGCTATTGTTGTAAGAAATGCGACCACGCTGCTTGTTGTTACCGACAAAGGTTTCGGAAAAAGATCAGAAATAGAAGATTATCGTTTGACTCATCGTGGTGGAAAAGGGGTTATTACAATTAAAACTTCTGAGAAAAACGGAAGACTTATTGCAATGAAAGAAGTTAATGATGGTGATGAGCTTGTGATTATTACAACCGGCGGAATGGTGATTCGGCAGGCAATTGCTAATCTTCGTGTAATGGGTAGAAATACACAGGGCGTAAGGTTAATCCGTTTAAATGACAGCGATGAAATTGCTGATGTTGCAAGAGTAATTCCTGAAGAGGAAGAAAGTGAATAGATTAGACAAAACCATTATAAGAAAAATTTTTTTAAAAGATCAAACCAATTATGATCTTGAATATTGGCTTTCAAAAACTCCTGAAGAAAGAATGGAAGCAATGGAATTTTTAAGAGAACTATATTTATACGGGAACAAAAATGATTCTGCACCAAGACTTCAAAGAACTATTAGAATTATTAGACAAAAATCAAGTTGAATATCTGATTGTTGGTGCTTTTGCTTTGGGTTTTTATGGTAACCCAAGAACAACGGGAGATATTGATATTTGGATTAATATTTCAAAAGAAAATGCAAGGCAAATGGTAAAAACATTTGAAGAGTTTGGAATTTCTTCTTTGGGATATTCAGAGAAGGATTTTATGGATAAAGATGTTGTTGTTCAAATTGGTGTTGTCCCAGTGAGAATTGATATTTTAACGGGTATCAGTGGTGTTGAATTTAACGAGGCTTATAAAAATCGAGAAGAAAAAACAATTAATGAAGTTACTCTAAAATATTTAAGCAGAGAAGATTTTATTAAAAATAAATTGGCATCCGGAAGAAAAAAAGATTTAGCAGATATAGAAACTATTTTAACAACAAGAGATAAAAAATGAAAAACAAAAAATTACAATACGACTCATTATGTGTTCACGCAGGAATTGGAGAATATGAATTTGGAGCAGTTGTTCCACCGATTTATCAAACATCAACATTCAAGTTCGAATCAGCCGCCCACGGTGCATCTCTTTTCAAAGGAGAAGTGAACGGCTATATTTACACACGCATGAAAAATCCCACCGTTGAAGCAATGGAAAATGCTGTTGCTGAACTTGAAGGCGGACATAAATCGCTTGGTTGTGCAAGTGGTATGGCAGCGATCAGCACCGTTTTTATTTCACAGCTTTCATCAGGCGATCACGTTGTTTGTTCGAAATCTGTTTACGGACCGACGATGACTTTGCTTCAAACGGTTTTGAGCAAATTTAATATTACAGTGACAGCGGTTGATACAGACATTGCAAGTGAAATTGAAAAAGCAATTCTTCCCAATACAAAGCTTGTTTATGTTGAAACCCCGGCAAATCCTGTAATTGCAATTACTGATTTGCAAACAGCAGCAGATTTAGCCCATAAAAACAAGGCTTTGCTTGTTGTTGACAATACATTTATGAGTCCGGCATTGCAGCGTCCGTTTGAATTTGGTGCGGATATTGTTTTGCATAGTATGACAAAATTTTTGAATGGTCATGCAGATGTTGTTGCGGGAATTATAATTGTAAAGGATGAAGACGCATATAAATCAATGCGAAAAATTCTCAATCAGCTTGGCGGAGTGATAGATCCGTTCAATTCGTTTCTTGTTCACCGGGGACTGAAAACTCTTTCGATAAGAATGAAAAAACATTGTGAGAACTCGATTCAGATTGCAGAGTATCTCGAAAAACATCCGAAAGTAAAATGGGTTCGTTATCCGGGATTGAAAAGTCATCCAAATTACGAAGTTGGACTTAAACAGCACAAGGGTCACGGCGGAATGATTTCATTCGAACTTAATGGTGGTTTTGCGGCAGGTGAAAAAGTTATGAACTCAGTAAAACTTTGCCAACTTGCTGTCAGTCTTGGCGGAGTTGAGTCTTTAATACAGCATCCTGCAAGTATGACTCATTTAACAATGGGAGAAGC
>PFVB01000059.1 GCA_002790395.1 Ignavibacteriales bacterium CG_4_9_14_3_um_filter_34_10
CCCCAGAAGGTTTATAATTAGATACCAGTTCAAAATTTTTATTCATTCTGTTTTCAATAAGTTTTTCCAAATGGTTAAATTTACCGTATAATTTTTCAAAAAATCAAATTATAACTTAATGTAAAAAACAAGGAGAAGGAACTTGAAAAAACTTTTTTTGTTTGGACTGATGTTTTTATCAGCGATGAATGTGAAATCACAAACAAAGCCAGATGAACTTTACAAATGGATGCCATCATTAGTAACCGGGATCGGAATCAGTCAGGTTGAACTTGAAAACTGGGCACAAGGGGGAGAAAATACTTTTGCTTATTCGTTTCTTGTTACGTTTGATTTAAAATATCAAACTGATTTGTGGAAATTCAAAAACTATCTGAAAGTAAATTATGGGCAAACAAAATTAGGTGAATCAACTTTCAGAACCACAGAAAATGAAATTTATCTCGAAGATGTTATTTCGTACAATGCCGGATTTGTATTGGATCCTTTTGCAAGTAATATTGTCCGCACCTCTATAACAAGAGGATTCGATTATAAGAGCAATCCAAAAACATTGATTGCCAACTTCTTCGATCCCGGTTATATTACACAAAGTATTGGTTTTGCATATGACAAACTTCCGAATATTCAGACTCGTCTCGGAATAGCATTCCAGGAGACTTTTACCACCGCTAATGCTCTTGCAAGAAGATATTCCGATGACCCGAAAACCACAAATGATCTTGAGAAATTTAAGTTCGAAACAGGTATGGAAAGTGTTACCGATGGGAAATTTTCAATTGACGAGAATGTAACATTGACAAGTAAATTAAGGCTATTTACGCGATTCGAAGATCTGAGCGTTTGGGATGTCCGCTGGGATAATATCATTGTTGCGAAAGTAAACAGTTGGCTGAATGTAAATCTTGGTGTAATTATTTTACACGAAATTTCACAATCATATAAAACACAACTTAAGGAAGCAATACAGATAGGAATTACTTATCGGTTATTATAAAAATTCTGTTATAACAACAATCAGAGTTGTAATTTTCGATTGATAAAATTATTCTTCTTTTAATTTATTTTTTGTAATATTTTTATTTATTAATTAATAGAATACTTAATTTTAACCATCTGATTGATTAAGGAAACTAATTGCTTCAAAATAGTTTTAAAAATTATTTAAAATTACTTTGCACGGTAAAAAACATTGGTGCTTCGTTTTTGCTGGCAGCAGACAGGAAAAAAACTGTTGTCAGAGAATTTTTTGTATCCGAAAAGACAGCCTGTTTTGATCCTCGTCAAATGGGAAAACTTATTTCTAATATCAATTCTTCAAATTATAAAACTGAGTTATCAAAAGAATTGATGATGACTTTTGCAAATGATTATTTTACTTCCGTATCTATTCATGAGATTGAACAGACGGATGATTTTCTCTTTATCGTTGTTAATTTCTGGAAAACACAAAAACCAAAACTAAGCGATGCCACACTTGCTGTTACGATTGAATTGCTTGCCGAAAATATTTTATTCAAAAATGATTTGATTCGAAAATATGAGGAAACCACCTCTAACATTAATTCAATTGTTTATTCCGTAAGCGGAGATGGTTCGAAATATTTGTTCATTTCGGAAAACGTAAAAGAATTGCTCGGCTATGATTCAGAGTTCATCAAGAAGAATAAATTCAGTTTGCTGCGAAAAATCTCGCCTGAATATTTTAAAGCCTATACTGAGTTCATTAAAAAATTAAAAGGCGGTCAGAAAGCCTCCTGTGAATATCAAATAACCGATGGAAAAGGCAATAAGAAATTTATCAGGCAATTTGGCAACCCTATTATTATTGATCAAAAGGTTGTTCGTGTCGTTGGTGTATTAAATGAAATTACTGATGAAAAACAAATTCTTTCGCGGCTCGAAAAATCGGAAGAAAAATTCAGACTTTTGGTTGAAACTGCAAATGATCTGATAATTTTATTGAACAGCTTTGGCTATGTTTCTTTAGTCAACAAACACGGTGCAATGGGACTTGGCTTCTCACCGTCCGAAATGCTTGGCAAACATTTTCTTGAGTTGATTGATGAAAACGGAAAGAACGATACAATGAATGCTTTTCAAAAGATTTTAAGCAGCGAGCAATCAATTAATTTTGAAGCAACTTTATTGGATAAATTTAATCATTCCTGCTTGTTTGAATTTGTTGCAACACCAACGAAAGATGGTGGCGTAATTTCCGGTATGCTTGCAATTGGAAGAGATATTACAACCCGCAGATTTCAGGAGCAGCAAGTTCGTGAACTTAATAATAAATTAATCGAAGCAAATAGAATTATTTCCATTGAGCGTGACCGCGCCAAACAAAAAATCACCGTCCTTGAAGAATTAAACCATCTTAAAAATGAATTTATCTCAAGAGTCTCCCATGAATTAAGAACTCCGCTTGCATCTATTGTTGGTTTTGCTGAGACAATTGTCTATGATGAAGAATTACCACGCGAAATGATAAATGAATTTTCAGGCATTATACTTAATGAGGGGAAACGTTTATCTAAGGTAATTGATGATATTCTGGATTTTTCTAAACTTGAAAATTCCGAAAATGAAATGAAAAAATCGGATGTCGATTTTGTACCTTTGTTAAAAAATATTTTCAACAAATACGAAAAAGCTGCAATTGAAAAAAAACTTATTTTCACATCTAAATTACCGGATGCCGAGATAACTATTTATGCTGATCCGGACATGCTTTCTAAAGCCATTGGTGCATTAATTGAAAACGCAATTAAATTTACCCAGCAAAACGGTTTGGTAACACTTTTGCTTCAGGATTTCCTGAAAGAAACAGAAGTGATAATCAGTGATACCGGTGCGGGAATTGCAGAAAATGAAATTCCGTTTTTGTTTAATAAGTTTACAAAAGGAAAAGTTAATTTACCTAAGAATATTGGTGCCGGGTTAGGACTTGCATATGTTAAGCAGGTTATTGATTTACATCATGGATTAATTCAAATACGAAGTGAACTTGAAAAGGGAACTTCATTCATAATCAGATTGCCAAAGAAAAAATAGAGGACTAAAATTGGATAAAAAAATATTTATCTGCGATGACGAACCTTCAATCCAAAGGCTTTTACGACATTGGGTTGAAGATCAATGGGATTATAAGGTTGAGCTCTTTGATAATGGAACTGACCTTCTCAAAAATATGACAAAAGAACCCGACCTTATTTTGCTTGATATTATGCTGCCCGATATTAACGGTTTGGATATCTTAAAAAAAATTAAATCTTTTAATGAAAACCTTCCGATAATAATGCTTTCAGCACAGGGAAGTATTGAAGTGGCGCTCGAATCGATTCGGCTTGGTGCATTTGATTATTTTCCTAAACCAATTGACAGCAACCGGCTGGAACCTGCAATCAAAAATGCAATTACAAATTATGATTTACACAAAAGAATTACTGAATTAGAAAACAACATTCAAAAAGAATATAGTTTTGAAAATATTATTTCCGCCGATCAGAAAATGCAGCAGGTTTTCAAAATGGTTTCAAAAGTTTTGAATAATGATATTACGGTTTTAATTCACGGGGAAAGTGGAACAGGAAAAGAATTAATTGCTCAGGCAATTCATTTCAACGGAAACAGAAAGAACGACCCTTTCGTTGTTGTAAACTGCGCTTCAATTCCGCGCGAATTACTTGAGAGCGAATTGTTTGGTCATGAAAAAGGGTCGTTTACCGGGGCTCATCAAAGAAAAATCGGAAAGTTTGAACTAGCAAAAAATGGCACATTATTCCTTGATGAAATCGGTGAAATGGAAATGTCCCTTCAGGCAAAAATTCTTCGCGTAATTCAGCAAAAAGAATTTGAACGTGTCGGCGGAAATGAAGTAATAAAAACAGATGTAAGAATACTTTCTGCAACAAACCGCGACCTCAGAAAAATGGTTGAGGAAAAATTATTCAGAGAAGATTTGTATTACAGATTAAATTCGTTCCCAATTACAATTCCTCCTCTGCGAGAAAGACGCGGTGACATCGTCATTCTTATAAATCATTTTATTGTTCACTTTAATAAAAAATTAGGACTTGAAATTAAAGGATTAACCAAGCCTGCGTTGAAAATTATGTATGATTATGATTGGCCCGGAAATATTCGTGAACTTGAAAACACACTTGAACGCTGCATAATTCTTACCGATACAGATATGATTGATGTGCAAAATCTTCCACCCAATATGATTAATTCGAATGGAACTAGTAACGTGAAATTTTCCGGTGAACTTTTTGCAGAAAACTCCCCGATAATTCCGTTTGAAAAATTAAAAGAAGAAGCAATTCGGCATGCAATTAAATCAACAAATGGAAATGTGGTTGAGGCTGCTCGGAAACTGAAAATCGGAAGAGCAACTCTTTATCGATTAGCAGATAGATATAAGATTGAAATGGATAGAAATTAAAAAGTGAGTGAAATATGAGAATAGTTGAACAAATTTATAGCGACATTATTGTTGAGTTTATTAAGTTCGAAAGAGCGACTGTAAAAGAAGCCGACTTATTGAAGGATAATTTAACTAAAGCTATAAGCACTGGTTTTAAAAAAATCATTATAGATCTTTCTGAAGTTGAATATATTGACTCGACTTTTCTCGGTGTTCTGGTTTCTGCACTTAAACGTGTTACTAAAGAAAAAGGGGACATTCGATTGATCGGTTTTAAGCCCGCTGTTTATGCAATGTTTGAACTAACAAGAATGTTTCGTGTTTTTCAGTCATACAGTGATTTACATAAAGCAATTAAAAGTTTCACGGAATAGGATAAAAATTATATGTCAGAAAATTCAGAAGAAAAAAAGTATAAAGTTGTACTCGTAGAAGACGATGAAAATATTGCAAAACTTTTTACCTATAATTTGAAAAAAGCCGGATATGACTGTGTTCATGGTTTTAATGGACAGGAAGGCTTTGACCTTGTGAAAAGTTTTATGCCTGATTTAATTATCAGCGATATTATGATGCCCGAAGTTGACGGATTTCAATTCAGACGAATGCTGATGGGTGAGCCGGAATTAAAATCAATTCCATTTATTTTTCTTACGGCAAAAGGCGGCGAAGACGATGTTTTGCAGGGTTATGACCTTGATATTCAGGAATATATTCTTAAAACTGCAAGTCCCAAAATTGTTTTG
Source organism: Ignavibacteriales bacterium CG_4_9_14_3_um_filter_34_10 (assembly GCA_002790395.1). Taxonomy (GTDB): domain Bacteria; phylum Bacteroidota; class Ignavibacteria; order Ignavibacteriales; family Melioribacteraceae; genus UM-FILTER-34-10. The sequence goes on from PFVB01000059.1 coordinate 5,176, forward strand.
GCAAAATTATCGGCGATTATAAAATCACATGAATCTGAAAGACAGAAGGCTCAATCTGAAGTTCAAAAAGCTGCTGATACACTCGGTGCAAAAGTTGTTCCTGATACATATCCAAGCATTAATAACTTTTATATTGAACACTGGCATGTTCCTTTTCAGAATATACCAGGAGGCGATTTTATTGATTATGTAAAAATTGATGAAGACAAAGTTGCAATTGTTCTTGGAGATGTAATGGGGAAAAAATGGGGTGCATGGTATTTTGCAGTCGCTTATGCCGGTTACGTAAGAAGTGCTTTGCGTTTTGTTTTTCAGAATGGCGGCGATCTTTCCGCAAGTCAGATTATGGAAAAAGTAAATCAGTCAATATTTAATGACGAAAGAATAGCTGATGTATTCATAACACTTTCAATTGTTCTGCTTGATTCAAAAACAATGACGATGAATTATTGCGGAGCCGGCGATTTACCAATTCATTATTTTAATGGAAAAGAAGTTAAGCAGATAAAATCAAATGGACTGCTGCTTGGATTCAGTTTGCAAGGTGGATATGACGATGTGTCAATTAAGCTTAATCCCAATGACGAAATATTTTTAGTCACTGATGGAATTACAGAATCAAGAAATTTCTCAGGCGAGCAATTTGCTCAGAATGGTTTGAACGATGCAATTATTTCGAATCCTGAATTGGGGCTTAATAGAATCAAAGAAGAGTTTATTAAATTCACTTCCGAAAAATATGAAGATGATGTCAGCATTATTTACATCAAAGCAAAATAATTTTTAATTGGCCGAAAGTGAATCAAGTTCATTAATTATATTTTCATCTTCTTCATTTTCAATGTCGAATAGTTTCAGTAATTCCTGCAGGCGGATTCGCCCGCCCAAATTTATATTCTTCAGCAGTACTATGGTTTTGTCTGAATCCAAATCGCGAATAAAATAAGAGCGGAAACCTTTCCACCAACCGCCGTGATAAACTATTTTTCCGCCGTTTTCTTTAATGTGAATTCTCCAGCCGTAACCATAATTGTCTTTCACTTTAATTTCAGGATGTCGGGGAGTATAAATGCTGCCCATTTCATTTTTATCAATTAAAATTCCCTGCCGCAATGCCTGATCAAAAATAAACATGTCATCAACGGTTGAATAAATTCCTTTATCACCGACAATGCCGTTCAAATAAGAATTTTCAGCCTCATATTTTAAGTTTTTATATCCAATAACTTCTGATGGAAATTCAGGCGAAGAATTTTTATTATAAACCAAAGTGTTTTTCATTCCGGTTTTATCAAAGATTTCGTCCTTTAAAAACTGTTCATAACTTTTGCCCGACACAATTTCAATAACAGAAGCAAGAAGAAGATAATTTGTATTGCTGTAATAATATTTTTTATCAGGAGGGTAATTTTGTTTTGGCTTTGATCTGATAATTAATTCAATAACGTCTTTGTTGTTTATTCCTTTTTCTTTTTTTTCTTTTGGCAAAAGTTTGTCACAGAAATACATATAATTTGAAAGTCCGGAACGATGACTTAACAGCATTGAAATCGTTATTCCCTCATAAGGAAATTTTGGAATGAACTTTCTGATATCGTCAGAATAACTGAGTTTTCCGCTTTGTTTCAAAATTGATATTGCAGTTGCAGTAAATGTTTTGGAAACCGAAGCCAGTTGAAATTGCGAATCGGTTTGTAGGGGAGTTTTATTTTTGAAATTTGCAAAACCAAAAGTTTCCCGATAAACAATTTTCCCTTTTTCAGCAAAAAGAACAACCCCGTTAAATGAGTTTGCTTTACCCCTGTTTCTGAAATAACTGCTGATTTTTTCAAATGATTCAGATGATGAAGAATCAACGGATAAATTAACTTTAAGAAATTGTGAACCTTTTGAGGGATGATTTTTTGCAGAGCAAGCGATGAAAAAAATCGGCAGCAGAATGTTGAAAAATAATCTCAATAAATCTCCGGATTGTCAGTATGAAAAATTTTAATTTGCATTGCAAATTTACTTGCTAATGACAGAAATAAAAATTATTTTTAATCGGAACTTAAAATCTGTTTAGAAGCAGAAAAATCTTTAGAAAAATAGTAAAAATTGACAATGAAAAATACAATCAAGTACGCTCTGATAGACAATCGAGCAATATTTCGGAAATCTCTAATAACTGATTCTTTAACTATCCTTCTAAAAAAGGAGGCAATATGAAAAACTTATTATTTTTTGTTTTTTTTGTATCAGTATTATCGGTTAGTACATTTGCCCAAAAATGTGTTAACTGCCACACCAAAACAACTCCGCAGGTTGTGACCGACTGGAAACTAAGCAAACATTTTCAGAACGATATCGGTTGCGAAGTTTGTCACGGTTCCGATCATAACGGCGCAGGTAATGTTGATAAAGTAAAACTTCCAACAATTGAAACTTGCGAGCAATGTCATGATCAGCAAGCCGGACAATTCAAAAAAGGGAAACATGCTGCAGCTTGGGCTGCTATGAATGCAATGCCAACAATTCACGCACAACCGGTTGCATTAATTGAAGGAATGAAAGGCTGCGGAGGTTGTCATAAGCTTGGATTGAAAGATGACAACGAAATCAAAAAACTAAAAGCAGAAGGCTCTGTTTTTGGTCATGCTTCATGCGATGCATGTCATACAAGACATACCTTCAGTGTTAAAGAAGCCAAGCAACCACAGGCTTGTCAGACATGTCATCAGGGCTTCGATCATCCGCAATGGGAAATGTATTCAACTTCAAAACATGGAACAAGATACTTATTGAAACAAAATGGAATTTTACCTGAAGATGCACCCGCACCAACATGCCAGACTTGTCACATGCCCGAAGGGAATCATGAAGTAAGAACCGCATGGGGATTTTTGGCTGTTCGTTTGCCAATGCCTGAAGATAAGCAATGGGCTGAAGATCGTGCGGAAATCTTAAAAGCACTCGGTGTTCTTGATCCGCAGGGAAAACCAACCGCTTTGGTTGATGTTGTAAAAGCTGCAGATGTAGCAAGATTAACTCAGGAAGACTGGCAAAAAGAGAGAGACAAAATGAACAAAGTCTGTGCTGATTGTCATTCGGAAAATTTTGTAAAAGCCGAACTATCCAAAGGAGATGAGATTATTAAAAATGCAGATCATCTGATGGCCGAAGGAATCAGAATTGTTGCCGGACTTTATAAAGACGGAACAATTAAAAAACATGATGGCTATCCTTATGATTATCCGATGTTGCTGACATTTCATGATGCCCCTACTGTAATTGAACAAAAGTTGTTTGTTATGTTTCTTGAACACCGAATGAGAACATTTCAGGGGACATTTCACGGAAACCCTGATTATGCTTTGTGGTACGGCTGGAGTGAATTGCAGCGGGATTTGGGAGAAATCAGAGAACTTGCAGCAAGTATGAGAAGAGAAAAATAGAAACAAAAAATATAAAATAGAGAACTCTGAAATATTGCTCGTTTGTCAGTCTGAGCGTGTCGAAGACTGACAATTTCGATACAAATCACACTTCGACAAGCCTGACTGCGTCGAATAGCTCTGATTGTATATTGACTTCGTCTGGTAAACTCAGCGTGACACTTTCTTTGAATTATTCAGAAGTCTCAAATAAATTGTCACCCGCCCATTATTGGTGGGTGACAATTTTTTATTAGTCTTCAACCACTGCAAGAACGTCCGAGCGCTGAACGATTTTATATTCTTTACCGTCGGCTGTAATCTCTTCACCGCCATATTTTGCAAATAATACTTTGTCGCCAACCTTTACTTTAGACTGTAAATCTTCGTCAGTTCCAACTGCTACAACTAAACCCATACGTGGTTTTTCTTTTGCTGTGTCGGGAATAATAATTCCGCTTGATGTTTTGGTTTCTTCTTCAACCAATTCGATAAGCAATCTGTCATCCATCGGTTTAATTTTCATGTTTTACTCCTGTTAATTTATTCCTAAAAGTTGATTTATTTTTGGTTTGTCAAATCCAATTATTGGTCTGTTATTAATTAAAATTACCGGAACGCCGGCTTGACCAGTTCTTCGTCTCATATCAATTGCAGCTTTTTCGTCTTTTGAAACATCAACATCAATAAATCTCACTCCTTTTTGTCGGAAATAGTTTTTAGCAGCCACACAAAAAGAGCATGTCGGTGTTGAAAACACAATAACTTTTGGTTGAGGTGTAATCATAAAATCTCCATTTTTTGATAATTTGATGATTAATATCTCAAAAAGATTCCAAAAATTTTAACTCCGGTTTGATTTGGCTTTTTGATACAGCTCAATATATTTTTCTGCTGAAAAAGTCCACGAATAATTCCTTTTCATTCCATTAGCAATTATTTTGTTCCAAACTTTTTTATCATGAAAATATCCTATCGCTCTTTCTACAGCATCGGTTAATCCGAATCCGTTATAATCATTAAACGAAAATCCGTCGCCGGTTTCTTTGCCTAAGTTTTTCATCTCATCCCAGTCCTGAACCGTATCAGCCAAGCCGCCGGTTTTGCGTACAATCGGGACTGTTCCGTATTTCAAAGAATAAATCTGATTCAACCCGCACGGCTCGTAATGTGACGGCATTAAAAACATATCAGCACTGGCTTCAATCAAATGTGAAAGTTCATCGTTATAACCAATATAACAAGCCGCTTTATCGGGACGAAAATTTGAAAACGACTGAAACATTTCTTCATAATATTTTTCACCGTTGCCAAGCACAATCCACTGAAAATTTAACTTGCTTAAATAATCAAGCGAGTTTGCAATTAAATCAAATCCTTTTTGAATTGCCATGCGAGATACAATTCCAATCACCGGAACATCAGGGCTGAATGGCAGATTAAATTGTTTCAGCAATTCTTTCTTGTTTTCAATCTTTTTTTCAATCGTTTCAAAATTATAATTTTGTTTTAACAGTTTATCTGTTTCAGGATTCCAGATTTCGTAATCAACGCCGTTGAGAATTCCGTAAAAATCATGACTTCGGTATTGCAATATGTAATCGAGTCCGTGACTGAATTCTTTAGTCAGAAGTTCTTTTGAATAAGTTTCGCTGACAGTATTAATTACATCGGCAAAAGAAATTCCGGCTTTCATAAAATTTACATCGCCGGCATGTTCCACTTCAGCAAAATTATAAAAATAATCTTTTCTGATTTCGGCTTTCCCAAGGGTTTCAATTCCAAACTTTCCCTGATATCCAATGTTATGAATTGTAAAAACCGTTGCAGTTTGGTGAAATAATTTGTCCCAGTTGTAATTGTCCTTTATTAAAAGCGGAATCAAACCTGTCTGCCAGTCGTTGCAATGAATAATATCGGGCTTCCAATTTATTCTTTGGATTAATTCAATAACTGCTTTTGAGAATAAAATAAATCTGTCAGCTTCGTCAATATCGTTTGTATAATAAAGTTCGCGGTGAAAAAAAGGCGGAAAATCTATAAAATAAATTTGCACATTTGAATTTTGAAGAAAGCCTTTGTGAACATAAACATTGTTAATTTTTTC
>PFVB01000083.1 GCA_002790395.1 Ignavibacteriales bacterium CG_4_9_14_3_um_filter_34_10
TGCAACTATACATTCAGGCACTGTTGACATTCCAACCACATCAGCACCGATATTACGAAGGAATCTATATTCTGCCTTTGTTTCAAGATTTGGACCTGCAACTGCAACATAAACACCTTTCTGAACTTTGATATTATTTCTCAAAGCAATTTTTTCAGCCATGTCAATCAAACCGCGGTTATATGGTTCACTCATATCAGGAAAACGCGGTCCAAATTCATCTTCATTCGGACCAACCAAAGGATTATCGCCAATCAGATTAATATGATCAGCAATCAGCATTATATCGCCTCTTTTATAAAAAGGATTCATTCCACCGCACGCATTCGAAATCAATAAAGTTTCAACGCCAAGTTTTTTCATCACACGAATTGGATATGTAATTTGCTTCATAGAATATCCTTCGTAATAATGAAATCTTCCCTGCATTACAACAACATCTTTTCCGTTAAGTTTTCCGAATATTAATTTCCCGTGATGAGATTCAACTGTGGAAATCGGAAAATGCGGAATACTTCCATAATCAATCACATGTTCTTTTTGAATGTCATTAACCAAACCGCCCAAACCGGTTCCGAGAATAATTCCAATTTTATATTGTTTATCCGTTGCTTTACGAATTTCAGCTAAAGATTCTTCAATCATAGTTTGAAGTTTTGTCATAATAATTTCTCGAGTATATCGTCAACATCAATTTTTGATTCATTATTTGTTTCGGGTTCAACTGCCGGAGTTACTGTTCTTTCACCTGAATTATATTCAAATACTCTGCTTTGTGAATCCAATATAGCTCTTAATTTGCTGATAATTAATTTCTTTTCTTCTTTCAGTTTGATAATATCGTTACTGATTGCATTAACTTCTTCTTTTGCTTTTTCAGTCAACTGAGCCGCTTTAATTTCTGCTTCACGAATAATTAGCTGATGTTGTTTCTTTGCAGAATCAAGCGCTTTGGTAGAACTTTCCTGAGCATTAATCAAAGTGCTCTGCAGCGAGCGTTCAACTTTTTTATATTCTTCAATTTCTTTTCGCAATGAATCAATTTCTTTTTTTAGATTGTCATTTTCCGAAATCAGAATAGCAAACTCCGAAGAAACCGATTCCAGAAACGAAGTTACTTCTTCCTTGTCAAATCCACGGTATGATTTGTTAAACTCCTGATTCTTAATATTATAAGGCGTAAACTTCATTTTTTAACCTCTGTCACCAAATATTGCAGTTCCTATTCTCAGCATAGTTGAACCTTCTTCAATTGCAATCTCAAAATCATTTGTCATTCCCATTGATAACTCATTCAGTTCAAAACCTTCATTGTTCATTTTTTCTTTCAGCTCCCTGACTTTTGAAAATGTCTGTCTGATAATTTTTTGATCATCAGTAAACGGTGCCATCGTCATAAGTCCGGCTAATTTAATGTTTGATTTACCTTTACAATACTCAGCCAGTTCAAATAAATCATATTCATTCTTCAGACCATATTTAGATTCTTCATCCGAAGCATTGAACTCAAGCAAAATTTTCTGAATCTTTCCAATCTTTTCAGCCTGCAGATTAATTTCATCTGCAAGTTTTTTTGACTCGACTGAATGAATATATTCTGCTGGTTTAATCACGTACTTTACTTTGTTTGTCTGAAGATGACCGATAAAATGCCAATTTACTGCACCATCGAATAATTCAGATTTCTGATTCAGTTCCTGTGCACGGTTTTCACCAAAATCAACCAATCCGAATTTGAAAGCATTTTCAATTTCAGAAACAGGATAAGTTTTCGAAACAGCAATCAACTTCACTTCATTTCTGTTTCTTTTTGCTGATAAACATGCAGAAGATATTCGTTCTTCTAAAATATGTATATTTTTTGCAACCATGTCAAAATTAAGGTTGAGAATCTATTGCATTTAACAAACAAAGTCAATTAAAAGATAAATCAAAATGCATTGCGTAATCAAAAAAATAAATATTTTAATTAACCCACCTTACGCAAAGTTTACAAAATTGTCATTCTGACCCTGCCTGACGGCAGATAGGCTTGCTTCAGAATCTTCTTTTGTCATTCTGAACTTGCCTGACGGCAGTCAGGCTTGTTTCAGAATCTTCTTTTGTCATTCTGAACTTGCCTGACGGCAGTCAGGCTTGTTTCAGAATCTTCTTTGTCATTCTGACCCTGCCTGACAGCAGATAGGCTTGCTTCAGAATCTTCTTTTGTCATTCTGAACTTGCCTGACGGCAGTCAGGCTTGTTTCAGAATCTTCTTTGTCATTCTGAACTTGCCTGACGGCAGTCAGGTTCAGCATGACAAATGCGTATGGTGACCTAATTAATTTATAAAATCCGAATAGCTCGGAAATATATTTTAACACGGATTTGCTATTAGAAATCTTTTCCTATTCACAAATAATCGATAATTCAAACTTAGCGGGACTTTGTGATATACATCGAGTCCTTCGTGGTAAAAATATACTAACCATGAAGATCACAAAAGGATGCACTAAGTTTTTTCTCGATAAATTATGAAAAATCAGGCTTCAAAAAATGTTTACGCCGTCCTTTGATAGGCTCAGGATGACAGTAAAAATGACTTTTGAGATTACCTGACATTTACTTTAATCTTCAGACTGGCAAATAATTCATGAAAGTTTTCTCGGAATCCAAAGATTTTTTGACAAATCAACGCGACCGTCAATAAACATAACACCTTCGGACTTCAATAACAATTCCATCAATTCCGGTTGACCAAAATGCAGTTTACCTGTTAATTCCCCGTTTCGGTTTACAACCCGATGACAAGGAAGATTTGAAAACTTTGCTTTGTTTAATGCCCAACCGACAGTTCTTGCTGATGATTTTATTCCGCATTTTTCTGCAATCAAACCATAAGTTGTTACTTTTCCATAAGGAATTTTCTCAACAATTTTATAAACTCTGTCAAAAAAATCTTCGTGCCTGTCAGAAACATTTTTCATTAATTACCGGAATATTTCATAAGATAAGCTTTGATAAATCCTTTAAGGTCACCATCCATAACAGCCTGTGTATTTGATGTTTCATAATCAGTGCGATGATCTTTAACCAAATTATAAGGATGAAAAACGTAAGAACGGATCTGACTTCCCCATTCAATTCGCATTTTTGTTTTTTCAATCTCATCAAGCTCTGCCTGCTGTTTTTCTTTTTCGATCTGATATAATTTTGACTTCAAAAGTTTCATTGCATTTACTCTGTTCTGAAGCTGAGAGCGTTCACTCTGACAAGCAGCAACTGTATTTGTCGGAATGTGAGTAATACGAACGGCAGTTTCAACTTTATTAACATTCTGTCCGCCTTTGCCTCCTGAACGATAAGTATCAATTCGTAAATCAGCGGGATTAACATCAATTTCAATAGTATCATCAACTTCAGGAATAACAAAAACGGATGCAAAAGAAGTATGCCTTCTTTTATTTGAATCAAAAGGAGAAATTCTTACAAGTCGGTGAACGCCATTTTCTGCCCGCAAATATCCATAAGCAAATTCGCCTTCAACTTCAATTGTAGCACTTTTAATTCCTGCACCGTCTCCTTCAAGAATATCAACCAAAGTCATTTTATAATTATTCTGTTCCCCGTATCGCAAATACATTCTCATCAGCATTTCTGCCCAGTCCTGAGCTTCTGTTCCGCCCGCACCTGAATGAATTGTCATTATACAATTCTTTGAATCATCTCTGCCGCCAAGCATATTTTTTAGCTCAACTTCTTCAATTGAATCTTCTAAGTTCTGAATTTCCTTATCAATATCGGATTTGAAAGACTCATCCTTTTCACTTTCAGCAAGTTCAATCAATTCCTGAATGCTGTCGTGTTTTTTCTTAACATCATTCCAAAGTTCAACCCATGTTTCAAGAGAATTAATTTTGTGCATAACTACCTGCGCAGCTTTCTGATCATTCCAGAAACCGTCGAGAGTAGTTTTATTGCGTAACTGATTTATTTCATCTTCTTTCTGATCTAACTTAAAGATAACCCCGTAGCTGATTTATGCGGTTTGATAAAGATCCCAAGGTTTTCAAATGTTCTTCGTACATCATTTCTCCAGATTTTAAAAATATTTGCTGCAAATTTAGTGAAATAAATTTTGTGTGAGTGATTAAAAATGATATTTACTAATGTATGTGGCTATCAACCAAGAGTTACTGAGTGCAAATTTCTTAAAATTGTTGTTTGAAGAGTAGCAAAAATAATATAATGTATGTCTGGCAAATTTGTAATTTGATTCATATGTAATTTAACTTAACTTTGAATCTGATCATATTAATGTTGAATATCAATTAAAATTGAAATTTAAAATCAAACATTCTTCATTGCGCCCTTAATAAAATTCATCATCTTTATTAAAAATTTAATTTTAATTGCTTAAGTTGTAACATTTTTTTAAGTTACACTAGGGTCAGTAATTCTTTAAAACAACAATCCCGCTTTTCAGCGGGACTATTGTAAATGTTTTCACAACGGAATAATCCTTATTGTGATTTGCTTTCATTCGAAACATAAATATTCTTTTTGATAAAAAAAAGGAAAATTATAATGAAAACTATTCTTGGACTTGACTTAGGGACAAACTCAATTGGTTGGGCATTAATTGCAAAATCTGAAAATGAAAAAGATGGAAAAATTCTTGGTATTGGTAGCCGTATAATCCCTATGAGTCAAGATATTCTGGGAGATTTTAGCAAAGGAAACTCTATTTCTCAAACTGCGGAAAGAACCGGTTATAGAGGTGTAAGAAGATTGCGTGAAAGGCATTTATTAAGGCGGGAGCGTTTGCATAGGGTATTAAATGTATTGGGATTTTTGCCGAATCATTATGCCAATCTGATTGATTTTGAAAAACGGTTGGGACAGTTTAAAGCTGAAACTGAACCAAAATTAGCATATCAAGAAATTGGGAATGAAGAAAAACAAAAAAATAAATATGACTTTATTTTTAAAGAATCATTTAAGGAAATGTTAAATGATTTTAGAGAACATCAGCCTAAACTTTTAGAAAATGACAGGAAAATTCCTTACGATTGGACAATTTATTTTCTACGTAAAAAAGCCCTGACTCAAAAAATTGAGAAAGAAGAATTAGCTTGGATATTATTAAACTTTAATCAAAAGCGAGGATATTATCAACTAAGAGGGGAGGAAGAGGAAGAAAATCCAAACAAATTAGTTGAGTTTTATTCATTAAAAGTTATCGATGTACAGGCAGATGAACCACAAAAAGGTAAAGAGGATATTTGGTATTCCTTAGTTTTAGAAAGTGGTTTGGTTTATCGCAGGTCAAGCAAAACGCCTTTATTTGATTGGAAAGATAAAGTTAAAGATTTTATCATTACTACAGATCTGAATGATGACGGCACTATTAAAATTGATAAAGACGGAAAAGAAAAGAGACATTTCAGAGCGCCTAGTGAAGATGATTGGACATTAATAAAGAAAAAAACTGAAACTGAAATTGATAGCTCCGGCAAGACTGTTGGAACATTCATCTATGATACTTTACTGCAAAACCCTAAGCAAAAAATTAATGGGAAACTGGTTCGTACTATTGAACGTAAGTTTTATAAAGATGAATTAAAACAAATTTTGCAAAAACAGCAAGAATTTCATTCTGAACTTCAAAGTGAGGATTTATTCAACAATAGTATAAGAGAACTTTACAAATACAATGAAGCCCACCAATTTTTATTAAGTAAAAGAGATTTTGTACATCTTTTTTTAGATGATATTATTTTTTACCAGCGTCCTTTGAAGAGTCAAAAAGCATCAATCAGCAATTGTTCTTTCGAGTATAAGAAGTACAATGTTAATGGTGAAGAAAAGACCATCTACTTAAAATCTATACCTAAATCACATCCCCTTTATCAGGAGTTTAGGCTGTGGCAATGGATATACAATTTACGCATATATAAAAAGGATGATGACTATGATGTTACTAATGATTTTTTGAAGAATAATGAGGATTATGAAGATTTATTTGAGTACCTAAACAACAGAAAAGAAGTTGATCAAAAAGCTTTATTAAAACATTTCAAATTAAAAGACAAAACACATCGCTGGAATTTTGTAGAAGACAAAAAATATCCTTGTAACGAAACCAGAACACTTATTAAGACAAGATTGGAAAAGGTTGAAAATTTGCCGGATAATTTCTTAACCGAGGAAACAGAAAAACAGCTTTGGCATATTATCTATTCAGTTACAGATAAAATAGAATATGAAAAAGCATTAAAAACTTTTGCTAAGAAACATAGATTAGAAGCAAATTCTTTTGTCGAAAACTTTAAAAAGTTTCCACCATTTAAAAGTGAGTTTGGTAGTTATTCAGCCAAAGCATTAAAAAAATTATTGCCTCTAATGCGTATCGGAAAGTATTGGAATGATATCGAAGTAACAACTGAAGTTAAAGATAGAGTAAATTCAATATTAGAACGGTTACAGGCAATTAATTTTAATGAGAAGGAAATTGAAAACGTAGCTGATGATGATGTTCAAAAACAAGTTTTAAAAAGTTTCTTAAAGCAGAAAGATTTCACAAAAGGATTACAATTATATCAAGCAAGTTATTTGGTTTACGGACGTCATTCAGAAGCAGCTATCGCTGGCAAATGGTATTCCGTTTCAGATTTAGAAGAATATTTAAAAGAATTTAAACAACATTCTTTGCGAAATCCTATTGTTGAACAAATAATTACTGAAACATTGCGTGTAGTTAAAGATATTTGGCAACAATATGGAAAAGGAGATAAAGACTTCTTTGAAGAAATTCATATTGAGTTAGGCAGAGAAATGAAAAACACTGCTGAAGATCGTAAGAAAATTACAAATCAAGTTATCGAAAACGAGAACACAAATCTTCGTATAAAAGCTTTACTTTTAGAATTGAAAAATGATTCAAGCATTGAAAACATTCGTCCATATTCACCTATACAACAGGAAATATTAAAAATATTTGAAGATGGTATTTTAAGTTCTGATATTGAAATTCCCGATGATATTGTAAAAATCAGCAAAACAGCTCAACCATCAAGTTCAGAGTTGCAGCGCTATAAACTTTGGTTAGAGCAAAAATACCGTTCTCCTTATACAGGACAGATGATTCCACTAAATAAATTGTTTACAGCCGATTATGAAATTGAGCATATTATTCCCCAGAGCCGATATTTTGATGATAGTTTTAACAACAAAGTGATTTGTGAAGCAGCAGCAAACAAACTGAAAGACAATCAAACCGGGTTGGAATTTATCAAAAATCATCATAGAGAAATTGTTCAAACAGGCTTGGGGAAAAGCGTAAAAATTTTTGAAGTAAAGGATTTTGAGGATTTCGTAAAATCGCATTATGCAAAAAATCGTTCAAAGCGCAACAAGTTATTGATGGAAGATATCCCTGAAAAAATGATTGAACGACAAATTAATGACACTCGTTATATTAGCAAGTTTATTAGTGCCGTTTTGTCTAATATTGTTCGTTCTGATCATAATGACGATGGGATAAATTCAAAAAACATTATACCAGGTAATGGTAAAATTACTAATATATTAAAACAAGACTGGGGATTAAATGATGTTTGGAACGATTTAATTTTACCTCGCTTTAAACGAATGAATCGACTTACTAACAGCACCGCATTTACCTTATATAATGAAAGATATCAAAAACATCAACCTACTGTTCCTCTCGAACTTTCAAAAAACTTTCAAAAGAAACGTATTGATCACCGGCATCACGCTTTAGATGCGTTGGTGATTGCTTGTGCAACGAGAGATCACGTAAATTTATTAAACAATAAATATGCAAAATCCGATGAACGATTTGACTTAAACAGGAAACTTAGAAAGTTTGAAAAGGTATCTTATATTCATCCCAAAATAGGAAAGCGAGTTGAGAAAGAAATTCCAAAAGATTTTCTAAAACCCTGGGCAAACTTTACTGTTGACGCAAAAAAAATTTTAGAAACAATTGTTGTAAGTTTTAAACAGAATTTGCGAGTGATTAATAAAACAACTAATAAATATGAAAGCTATAAAGATGAGAATGGGAATTTACGAATTGGGAAAGATGGAAAGCCTGTAAAAGATGTTATTTCGCAAATCAGTGGCGACAGATGGGCTATACGTAAACCAATGCACAAAGAAACTGTTTCAGGTAAAATTGTATTGAATAGAATTACTGTACCAAATGGAAAAATATTAACAGCAACTAGAAAAAGTGTTGATACTTCTTTCAATTTAAAAACTATTGAATCTATTACAGACACAGGAATTCAAAAAATTCTTAAAAACTATCTTTCGAGCAAAGAAAATAATCCAGAACTAGCATTTTCAGCAGAAGGTCTCGAGGATATGAATAAGAATATTGAAAAATATAATAACGGTAAACCTCATCAACCAATCTACAAAGCCAGACTTTTTGAACTCGGTAGTAAATTTCAGTTAGGTCAAACCGGTAATAAAAAAGCTAAATATGTTGAAGCAGCTAAAGGAACTAATTTATTTTTTGCTATTTATCAAGATGAAGATGGGAAAAGAAGTTTTGAAACAATCCCCTTAAACATAGTAATTGAGCGTCAAAAGCAAGGACTTCACTCAATCCCGGAAATCAATGAAAAGGGTGACAAATTATTATTTCATCTTTCACCTAATGATTTAGTGTACGTACCATCAGAAGAAGATATTGAAAACCCTATTTCTATTGATTTTTCAAATTTATCAACTGAACAGTTAAAAAGAGTATATAAGTTTACAGATGGAAGCGGGACAACAATGAATTTTATTCCCGCAAACATAGCTAGCTTACTATTTGATTTGTCCAAAAAAGAACAAGAAAAAATTGGAGTAAACTTGTTAATTCAAAATGAATTGGGTGTTGGAAGCCCTCAATCTAAAAATCAAAATTCTTTAGAAGGAATTCAGATTAAATCTGTTTGTTGGAAACTCAAAGTAGATAGATTAGGAAATATTAACTCAGTAATTGGTAAATAACTTTTAGAACAAACTATGATCAAGCGTACTTTATACTTTGGAAACCCGGCTTATCTTTCTAAAAAGAACGATCAGCTTGTGATAAAATTGCCCGAAGAAAAAAAAGAAGCGGCTGAACAATCTGAGCCTGATCCGAATCAAAAATATTTGGATCGGGGGAACATTAATTCAATTCCAATAGAAGATGTTGGTATAGCTATTCTGGATCATCAACAAATTACAGTTTCACAAGGTTTGCTTGCTGCTTTATTAGAAAACAACACTGCACTTGTTACATGTAATTTTTCACATATGCCTTCTGGTCTTTTTCTTCCTTTAGAAAGCAATTTAATTCAAAGTGAACGATTTCAGGCTCAAATTAAAATCTCAGAACCGTTAAAAAAACAATTGTGGCAACAAACGATCAGCGCAAAGATTTATAATCAAGCAGCTGTTTTAAGAAACAGAAAAAAGCCCAATGATAATATGAAACGCTGGGCTAAAGATGTACGCTCTGGTGATCCTGATAATCTTGAAGGGAGAGCTGCAGCTTATTATTGGAAAACTGTTTTTCCCGCGGAACTTGAATTTGTAAGAGATAGAAATGGATTGCCACCTAACAATCTTCTTAATTACGGTTACGCGATTTTAAGAGCTATTGTAGCACGTGGACTTGTTGCCTCAGGGTTACTCCCAACTCTTGGTATTCATCATCATAACAAATACAACGCTTACTGTCTTGCCGATGATATAATGGAACCTTATCGTCCTTATGTTGATGAATTAGTTACAACTTTTGTTGAGGACGGTGAAGATTTTACTGAACTAACACCCTCAATAAAAAAACAATTACTTACAATTCCAGCGATAGATATTTTTATTGATGGAGAAAAAAGTCCTTTAATGGTTGGAATGCAAAAAACAACATCATCATTAGTAAAATGTTTTAATGGAGATGCTAAAAAAATTATTTATCCAACAATGTGATTCTGGTTAATGAAAAAAGGTTACTTAAAAGTTATATGACTTACAATAAAATAAAATTATTGCCTTACCCCCCTTCTCTTTGTAAGAGAAGGGGCTGGGGGATGAGTTCACAATGAGTTTAAACAGCAAACAAAAATTAGTGCTCATTGCTAAACAGCTTGCACGTGAATTAAGAAGGGGTGCAACTCCGGCAGAAAAGATTTTCTGGGAAGTTGTCCGCAATAGAAAATTTCTAAATAAAAAATTCTATCGACAGCACCTAATTTATTTTGATCTTCTTGGTAAAGAGACTTTTTTCATTGCAGATTTTTATTCTCACGAAGAAAAACTAGTAGTTGAAATTGATGGCGGCTATCATATAAGACAACAGGACAATGATGAATTAAGAACCGCTATTATAAACTTACTAAATATAAAAGTGATAAGATTTTCAAATGAACAGGTAATTGATGATTTAAAGAATGTATTAAATCAAATAGAAAAATTTATAAAAGCGAACTCACCCTAAATCCCTCTCTTACCAAGAGAGGGATTTTTAAATCTATTCCCTTCTCTTTCCAAGAGAAGGG
>PFVB01000194.1 GCA_002790395.1 Ignavibacteriales bacterium CG_4_9_14_3_um_filter_34_10
AAGGTGTAAAAATTGTGACTGTAGTTTTACACATTGGGTTAGGAACATTTAGACCTGTTGAAGTTGAAGATTTGACAAAACACAAAATGGATTCTGAATTTTTTGAAATATCTCCTGAAACTGCCAACATTATTAATCATGCATTAAATGAAAAGAAAAATATTTTTGTAGTTGGAACAAGTGCTGCCCGTGCTCTGGAAACGTCAACAACTTCAGAAGGGTTCTGCAAGCCAAATTCGGGATGGACAGATAAATTTATCTTTCCACCTTATGATTTTAAAATTGCAAAAAAACTTATTACAAATTTCCACATGCCTGAATCAACATTAATTATGCTTGTAGCCGCATTTGCAGGGTATAATCTAACAATGAAAGCATATAAGAAAGCCATGAAAGAGAAATATAGGTTTCTTAGCTATGGCGATGCGATGATAATCCTGTAATATGAAAGTCTTTGCTATTATTCCATCAGGCGGAAAAGGAAGTAGAACAAGCGAGAGTGTACCGAAGCAATATATAAAGTTTTCTAATAAAGAAATGATTGCGTATACTCTCGATGTTTTTCAGAAATGTGAGCATGTTGATTCAATTGTAATTTCTGCTCAGCAAGAATATTTTAATTTGTTAGATGAATTGAAAACAAAATATTCCTTAACAAAAATTTCCAATTTTGTAATTGGCGGCGATACTCGACAGAAATCTGTTTTGAGTGCATTAAGAAGTATTGAGGCAGATCCAAAAGATTTGATTATTATTCATGATGCTGCCCGTCCGTTGCTAAATCAGGATATCTTGACAAAAGCTATAAAAAAAGCTTTATTTTCCGATAATATTACGGTTGCAATTAAAGCAAAAGATACTTTAGCAAGTGGTGATAATAAAATTGAAAAATACTTCAACCGAGAGGAGATATATTATATTCAAACTCCACAGATTTTCAGATATAATGATTTGATTAAAGCATTTGAGTTGGCAGAAAAAGAAAGTTTTTATGCCACTGATGAATCAATGTTGGTTAGAAATTTGGGAAAAGATGTAGCGATTGTTGAAGGCTCATCGTTAAATATAAAAATAACAACTGATGATGACATCCGTTTGTTTCGTTTGATTGCAGAAAAATTATTTGAATCTAATAATCAAAATATATAAGTTGCATAAAAATTTATGGTGAATTAATGTTAAACTTAATTTTCATAATTCTTCTATCGTACCTTGTAGGTTCAATACCTACAAGTATAATTGTAAGTAAACTAGCAAATGGTATAGATATAAGAAAACACGGGAGCGGTAATGCCGGAGGCACTAATGTTTTTCGTGTTCTTGGTTGGAAGTATGGCGTTTTTGTCATTCTTTTTGATGCACTCAAAGGCGCAATTGCCGTTGTAATAATTTCTCGTCTTTATCTTGGAAGTTTTCCATTTCCAAATGCAACCCCTTTTGATGATTTTACTTTAGTTCAAATTATTTCCGGATTGTTTGCAGTAGTCGGACATATTTGGACTGTATTTGCCGGATTTAAAGGAGGCAAAGGAATAGCAACAGGACTTGGCATTTTAATTACTATTATAACAGTTGACATGTTGATAGCACTTGGAGTTTTTATACTTGTTGTTACTTTATCAAGATACGTTTCTCTTGGATCAATTTTAGCCGCAGTTTCAATTCCATTTATTTTAATTATTCGTGAAAATATTTTTAATGTTCATATTTATGGATATGGAACTATTCTTCCTTTCTCATTTGCTATTGCGTTATTGATTTTATTTACTCACCGAAATAACATCAAAAGATTGATGTTGGGAATTGAAAGTAAAATTAGTTTAAAGAAAAACAAATAATATGAAAGTCGCTGTTCTTGGTGCAGGAAGTTGGGGAACTACATTATCAATATTACTCGAAAATAATGGCCATGATGTAACTCTGTGGGAGTATAAAAAAGATTATGCAAAATATCTTTTTAAACATAGAGAGAACAAGATATTCCTCCCCGGAATTTCTATTCCAAAAACTATTAACATCACATATCATTTAGCAGAAGCAGTTGAAAATCAACATTTAATTGTTTTAGCTGTTCCAACACAATTTATCAGGAGTGTTGTTAGCAAATTTCCGAAGATAAATTATTCAAATACCACTTTAGTAAGTGTTGCAAAGGGAATCGAAAAAGATACTCATTTAACAGTTTCGCAAATACTCCATGATGAAATTCCAAGTATTGAAAGAGAAAATATTGGTGTACTTTCCGGACCAAGCCACGCAGAAGAAGTCAGCAGAAGAATTCCAACTGCTGTTGTTGCTGCAAGTGAAAACCAAGCAACGGCAGAATTAATTCAAGCCACATTTATGAATTCTTATTTCAGAGTTTATTCATCAACTGATCTTACTGGTGTGGAACTTGGAGGAGCTTTGAAGAATGTAATTGCCGTTGGAGCCGGGATTATTGACGGAGCAAAATTTGGTGACAATACCAAGGCTGCAATTATGACTCGTGGCATTGCAGAGATTTCGCGATTAGGAATTTCTATGGGCGCTAATCCATTAACATTTTCCGGTTTATCAGGAATGGGCGATTTAATTGTCACTTGCATGAGTAGGCATAGCAGGAATAGATATGTAGGAGAACAAATTGGAGCGGGAAATAAATTAAAAGATATATTAAAAAAAATGGAAATGGTTGCTGAAGGAGTTGAAACCTCAAAATCAGTTTTTCTTTTGGCAGAAAAATATCATGTGGACGTTCCTATCTCAAAAGCGGTATATCAAATTTTGTTTGAAGACAAAGACCCAATCAAAATCACATACGATTTAATGACTCGAGAAATGAAACCGGAATGATAAAATTTCATCATGTCATTATCACTGAATGATTCAACACAATATTTAAAATCAGTTAGTCCCCAAAAAGCAAGCTTGCTTAGTTCGGTAGGAATTAATTCCGTACAAGATTTGCTTTATTACTTCCCTTTCAAATATCTCGACAGAAGAAAGATTGTCAAATCAGATCAATTAAATCAATATTTATCAAAAGGCTTCGATGGCGAAGTGACTTTAATTGCATGTGTTGATTTCAAAGAAAGCTACTATTTTGGAAAGAAGCGTATGATGAAAGTTGTAATGAAAGATGACAAAGGTTTTTTTGATTTAGTGTGGTTTAGAGGAATTGAGTATTTTCAGCAGAAATTTATTGAGGGAGAATTCTATGCTATTTCGGGCAAACCGGTTTTAACCAAATATAATCACATCCAAATCGTTCATCCTGATTTTGATAAGCTCGACAATTCGGAAGCACAGGATTATTTACACACAGGCAGAATCATCCCATTTTATAGGATTCCCGAAAAGTTACGCAAAAACAAATTTGGTGACCTTAGCTTAAGAAAACTAATATTTCAAGTAGTTGAAAAATATTCAAATCTTGTTGAAGAAAGATTGCCGACTTCAATTATTAAACGATTCAATATTCTTGATATTAATTCAGCGATTAAGAACCTCCATTTTCCAAGTAGCAATGAAACTTTGGAAAAAGCATTGTACAGAATGAAGTTTGAAGAATTGTTTTTTTTCGAATTAATGATGGCAATCAGAAAACATAAAATTAAATATTTACTCAAAGGAAATTCATTTCAGGTTCATCCAAGGATAATTAATAAGCTACTTTCAAAATTTTCTTTTGAATTAACTCAATCACAGCTTGAAGTACTAAGTGAAATTCGAAAAGATTTAGAAAGCAGCCAACCGATGAACAGACTATTACAAGGTGATGTTGGTAGCGGTAAAACTGTTGTTGCTTTAATTTGCTTGTTAATCGTTTCAAATAATAACATGAAATCAGTGCTTTTAGTACCTACTGAAATTCTTGCACGACAACATTTTCAAACCATCACAAACTATTTGAAAGATTTTAATATAGAAATCATACTGATAATTGGTGGAATGCGCAAGAAAGAAAAAGATAATGTTTTTAATAAAATCAGCAATTCTAAAAATTGTATTGTAATTGGAACTCATGCATTATTTGAAGAAAATGTAAGAATAGATAATCTTGGATTAGTTGTAATTGATGAACAACATAAATTTGGTGTGCTGCAAAGATCAAAAGTTATCAGTAAAGGAAAATCCCCCGATGTTTTAATTATGACTGCTACACCAATTCCTCGGACACTTTCACTAACTGCATTTGGTGATTTAGATTTATCAATCATTAAAAAAGTGCCCTCAAACAGACAACAAGTAAAAACATTTTTGCGGAATGAAAAAGCTCTTGATAAAATTTATTCGTTTATAAAATCTCGAGTTGACAATGGCGAACAGGCATTTATTGTTTATCCTGCAATTGAAGAAAATGAAAACTCGGAATTGAAATCAGCAGAAAAATATTTTGTTGAATTATCACAATCTTATTTTAAAGATTACAAGTTGGCACTTTTGCATGGTAAAATGACAACAGAAAAGAAAGATGAAGTTATGAATAATTTCAAGAATAAAACATTTAACATTCTAATTTCTACAACTGTTATCGAAGTTGGTATTGATATACCGAATGCATCAGTAATATTAATAAACAACGCCGAAAGATTTGGATTGTCACAACTTCATCAAATGCGGGGAAGAGTAGGAAGAGGCGAAGCACAATCATATTGTATTTTAGTAACAAAACAGAGAATAGAAAAAAGAACTCCTGTTGACTTGGAGTTTAATTTTTTATCATCGCAACAAATTGAACAAAACAAAACACTGATTCGATTAAATTCGATTGAAAAACATTCTGATGGATTTAAACTTGCTGAAATTGATTTAAAACTACGAGGGCCGGGAGAAATACTTGGACTAAAACAATCGGGGATTCCAGAATTTATTTTTAGCGACTTAACGAAGGATCTTGAAATACTAGAAATTGCAAGAAGAGTAGCTTTTGAAATAATTGATAATGATCCACGATTATTGAACCCGCAAAATATTATTCTCAAAAAAATACTTGATGTTAATAATTGGGGAAAAGTTCCTTACTTCAGAGTTTGATAAAGCAATTTCTTACCTTTTTTTTAAAATAATTTTACAAAAAGTTTATAATTACTTGCAAATGAAATTTAAATAATTATATTTCAGTAAAATTTTTTGGAGTTTTTATAAAAACATTTTTACCAAATAAAAAATTAAGAGTAGCTCTTACATATAACTTAAAACCATCTGAAAATTCTTCCTTTTTCTCTAATAATTATCCTCAGTTTGCAGGTGATTTTGATAGGGGTGAAGATTATTATGCCGAGTGGGATGAATGGGAAACTATTAATGCTGTAAAAAATGCTTTAGAAAAATTTCACGAAGTGATTTTGATTGAAGCTGATATAAATGCTTACAAAAAATTTCTGGAGGAAAAACCGGACATTGTTTTTAATATTGCCGAAGGCAGTGTAGGATTAAGCCGCGAAGCTCAAATTCCATCGATACTTGATTTCTTAAACATTCCGTATACTGCAAGCGACCCTTTGACTCTTTCAATTTGTTTAAATAAAGCAAGGACAAAAGAAATTCTTTCTTATTACAAAATCCCAACAGCCCGATTTTCATTGGTGTATTCAACGAAAGAATTAATTGAATCAAACCTTGAGTTTCCAATTATTATTAAGCCTATTGCAGAAGGCTCTAGTAAGGGAGTTTTTGATTCTTCTCTTATTTATTCAGCAACGCAAGTTAATGGTTTTATTGATAAGTACATTAATGAGTATCGACAACCATTGATCGCTGAAGAGTTTCTACCAGGACGGGAATTTACAGTCGCATTAATGGGAAATGGAAATGAGTTGGAGGTTTTACCAATTGTCGAAATTAATTTTGCGGCTTTGCCAAAAGATATAAACCCAATATATTCCTATGAAGCAAAATGGATTTTTGACAGCCCTGAACATCAGTTGGACATGTATTTATGCCCTCCGGATATAGATTCAGACTTAGAAAGCAGAATCAAAAAAACATGCGTTGATACATTCAATGCATTAAATTGTAAGGATTGGAGTAGAATAGATATTAGGCTTGATAAGAATAATATTCCTAATGTCATTGAAGTAAATCCGTTACCTGGAATTCTGCCTGACCCTAAAAATAATTCATGCTATCCAAAGTCAGCAAGAGTTGCAGGATTGAATTACGATGATATGATTAATAATGTTTTGCACTTTGCTCTCAAGCGATATGGTATGTCATGATTAATAATTCAAGAATATTAATTTGTTATAACGAGCCATTTAGTTTTTATGAAAATTACTTGGGCAAGGAAAATACAGATAATGCAAAAATTGATTTGTCAGAAACTGAATTCAAAAATAATTTAGAAATCATTTCTGCTTTGTTATCAAATCATTTTAGCAGCGTTGAAACTTTTGGATTTACTTCCGACATCAATCGTGCAATCAATAAAATAGAATTATATTCTCCCGATGTCATTTTTAATTTCGTTGAATCAATTGAAGGCAATTCAAAGTATGAAATTTATGCAACCGGGTTGTTTGATCTTTTCGGGATTAAATATACTGGCAATAATCCATTATGCTTGGCTAATTGTCTATTCAAAGAAAGAACTAAACAGCTTTTAAAATTCAAGAATATCGACACTCCTGATTATTTAGTTATTACAAAAAGGACAAAACTTATTGAAACAGAATTTAAGTTAAATTTTCCGGCAATACTAAAACTTGCA
Organism: Ignavibacteriales bacterium CG_4_9_14_3_um_filter_34_10; assembly: GCA_002790395.1. Classification (GTDB taxonomy): domain Bacteria; phylum Bacteroidota; class Ignavibacteria; order Ignavibacteriales; family Melioribacteraceae; genus UM-FILTER-34-10. Next base: position 6,695 of record PFVB01000194.1, read on the forward strand.
AGCGAAGATGCAAGCATTGGTATTTCAGAAAATTCTGTTGTAAATAATTTTTATGAATTAAAAAAACAAGTGAATTATCTCCGAAGAAATTTTGGTGCTGATATTATCGCAGAAGAATTCATTAAAGGAAGAGAATTAAACATAGCTGTTTTAGCTGATAAATTACTTCCAATTTCGGAAATCAGTTTTTCCGGATTGCCTGAAGAATTTCCTGCAATAGTTACTTATGAAGCAAAATGGTCACCTGATAGTATTTATTTTAAGTATAGTAATCCGATATGTCCGGCTGAGCTTGAGCCCGAAATCCAAGCAGAGATTTACAGAGTTGCATTTAATGCATATACAACATTGGGATGTAGAGATTACGCAAGAGTTGATATTCGTTTATCAGAAAAAAATATCCCATATGTAATTGAAGTTAATCCTAATCCTGATATTTCACCTGATGCAGGTTTTGTTCGTGCAGCCAATGCTGCAGGAATTAGCTATGAAAATCTACTGTTAAAAATTTCAGAATGTGCATTTAACAGAAATGATTAGAGAAATCAACAATAACGACAGAGAGCAACTGCTTAAATTAATTGAAGCAGTCGATGAATTTAATCAGGAAGAAAAAAAAGTTGCCATTGAATTAATCGATGATGCACTTTCAAATTCCGGAAGTACATATAAAATATTTGTTTACGAAAACTCTGGACTAATTGAAGGATATTATTGTATTGGTAAAAGAGCTTTAACAGGTGGAGTTCATGATCTTTATTGGATCGCTGTAAAACGGGATTGCCAGTCGAAAGGGATTGGCAAACAACTAATTGATCATGCAGAAGACTATGTTGAAAGTAATAATGGAAACTGGTTATTAATTGAAACTTCGTCTAAAGACAATTATACAAAAACACGAAATTTTTATATTAGGAATTTTTATTCTATCGTCGCGGAGATAAAAGATTTTTATAGTGAAGGCGACAACTTAATTATCTTTGGTAAATATCTAAAAAGTTAGAGGAAATATATATGGAATTATGGCAACAAATGATTAGAGACAGTGTGCATTCTGTCGATCAATTGGTTGAAAAATTTAATCTTGATAGAAGTGTTGCAGAAAACCTTGACCAATTTTTTCAAGCAAGAATTAATCCTTATTATTTAAGCTTAATTCGTTACCCTGGCGACCCAATTTGGAAGCAATGCGTACCCGATAAATTAGAACTTGAAGATATTGATGGATTTGAAGACCCACTCGCAGAAGATCAAATGAGTCCTGTTCCCAATATTACTCACAGATATCCTGACAGATGCTTATTCCTTGTAACAAGTCAATGTGGAATGTACTGCCGATTTTGCACAAGGAAAAGAAAAGTTGGTGACTCAGAAAAAATTTCTATGAAACAACTGGAATCCGCTTTTCAGTACATTGAACAACATACTGAAATTAGAGATGTAATTCTTTCAGGAGGAGACCCGTTAATGCTTACGGATTATTTGTTAGAAAGAATTTTGAAAAGACTGCGTGCAATCACACATGTAGAAATAATTCGTATTGGAACAAAAATGCCTTGTGTTCTTCCACACAGAATTACACCAAAGCTATGTGACACAATTAAAAAATATCATCCAATTTATATAAACACTCACTTCAATCATCCTTGGGAAATTACTGAAGAGAGTATGCGTGCATGTGGAATGCTTGTAGATGCCGGTTGCCCGGTTAATAATCAATCTGTATTAATGAAAGGTGTGAACGATGATCCTGCTGTGATGAAAGAATTATTACATAAGCTTTTAAAAATGCGTGTCCGACCGTATTATTTATTCATGGCTGATGAGACGAAGGGCGCCGGACATTTCAGAACTTCGCTTGAAAAAGGATTGGAGATTTTGGATAATTTGCGGGGACATACTAGCGGACTTGCAATTCCTCATTTTGTAATTGATGTTCCGGGAGGTGGTGGAAAAATCCCAATGTTACCAAAATATATTTTACATCGCGATGAATCAAAAATAATTCTCAGAAATTATAAGAATGAGCATTTTATTTTTCATGAACCGCATTTATCTGAGACTAATGAAAATAAGAAATCCAATCAACCATCGATAACCAAGTTGAATAATATGGAAGTAAAAATGAATCTTGAAGAAATTATATTGGACAATAACTAATCATTCAAAATTATTTGTTCTAAATCTTTTTCCAAAGTTTCTTTTGGCGATTCTATTATGCGTCCGATTTCATTACCGCTTTTATAAACAATCATAGTTGGAACCAGTTCGATGTTCAGGGATTCAATCTGTATGAGCGCTTGTTTTTTTCGGTCAACAGCAATTATTTCATAACTTTCTTTTGGAAAATTCAGGAAGTCAAATATCTTAAGCAGGTGAGGTACTTCCCTGCGACTGTCTGAGCACCAAGTCCCCATCACAATTGTTATTTTAACATTTTCGAGTTCATCCTTGAAAGTTTTTACTAACGTAGTATCAACAGCATAATATTCATATTCCTCATTAAACCAATGTATAAATGACGAATCCATTAAATTAGATCTATCTATAACACCAATGAGCATTGGCTGATTTTTCTTTTCATCAACAACAGTTTTAAATTTTGTCTGTGCGTAACAATCAAAGTAAAAAGTAAAGACAATAACTATTAAAAAGAATTTCATAAATCTCCTTTCCCGTTTCTTATATCAATTCCCCAAAAAAGTTTTTTCCGAAGTGTATCGTAATAATTATTTGATTTCAAATGAATTAATTTAATTGGTTTATCACTTTTAAATATATCAATTGTAATAGGAGACTGCTTATTTAAAACTCTCTGTCCGTCACAATTAATTTGAATGGAGGGAATAGCAGAATCCACTTTGACCCTGATAAAATGTTCTGTCGATAAAACCAAATGTCTCATTGTTAAAGTATGCGGTGAAATGGGGCTCAAAGTAAATACATTAGCTTTAGGACTTACTATTGGTCCACCTGTAGAAAGTGAATATCCGGTTGAGCCTGTAGGGGTTGCAAGTATTATTCCATCTGCAGTAAAAGTAGTTACGTAATTATCATCAACTTCAATAGTAAGCTTTATCATTTTCGGATAAGGTCCTTTATCAATCACAATATCATTGATTGCAAATAAAATTTCATTACTGTCATTCAATAATTTCCCTTCTAATGCAATCCGATCCTCAATTTCAAAATTGTTATTATTTATACTTTCGAGAAGTGACCTAATATTCATAATATCAAATTCAGCAAGGAAACCAAGCTTGCCGATGTTTAATCCAATCATAGGTTTATTATATTGATAAACTTCGTAAGCAGTATTTAACATTGTTCCATCGCCGCCGATAGAAACAATTATATCGCTATTTTTAATAACTTTTGCTTTGTCATGAATTTTACTAATGTCAAAATAACTGCTGGTAATGAATTCTGTATTTACTATTGATTCATCAATTTGAAAGTCAAACTTAAATTCAATTAATGCCTGTATAAATTGCATAAGAACCGGAACAATTTCAGGTTTTGTTATATTTGGAATAATGCCAAATCTCATAGATAGCCTTTGGTCTTTTTAAATATCTCTAAACTGTAAATCATATAATTTTTTATAAATTCCATTTTCTATTTTAATCAGCTCGTCATGACTGCCACGCTGAATAATTTTCCCTCTGTCAAGCACTAGTATTGTATTTGCATTTCTGACCGTACTTAATCGATGTGCGATAACAAACGTGGTTCTTTTTTCCATTAATCTCTCAATCGCTTCCTGTACTAAAATTTCCGATTCATTATCAAGCGCTGAAGTAGCTTCATCAAGAATCATGATAGGTGGATTTTTCAGAAGAGCTCTTGCAATTGAAAGTCTTTGGCGCTGTCCTCCCGATAATTTTGTCCCCCTTTCCCCGATGATTGTATCATACTTATTTGGCAATTCCATTATAAAATTATGAGCATTGGCAGCTTTCGAAACCTCAATAATTTTTTCGAGTGGGAAATCTTTTAATCCGTAAGCAATATTATTTTTAACTGTTTCATGAAACAAAACTGTTTCTTGAGTCACTATTCCAAGAAATTTTCTAACATCAAAAATATTTATGTCTTTTATATCAATTCCATCAAACAAGATTTTTCCACTTATCGGGTCAAAATAACGTGCAAGTAAATCTACTAATGTCGTCTTCCCGGCACCGCTACTGCCAACAAGAGCAATTATTTCTCCCTTTGATACTTTAAAACTTACTTGGTCCAAAATTAGATCGTCGCCGTCATCATACTTAAATGAAATATCTTTGAACTCAATGCCAGAAACAAAATCATTAATTTGAATAGGATTTACAGGATCTTTAATTGCAGGATCTTGATCAAGAACTTCAAATATTCTGTAACCGGCAGCGATAGCTTCTTGAACTTTATTGTTTATTCCTGACATCTGTTTTAATGAAGGCAGTATTTGAAAAATCGAAAATAGAAATCCAAGGAATTTACTTGCTTCAAGTTCTTTATCAACAACCACAAGTTTACCACCATAAAATATGATTACAATTCCTACAGTTACTCCAATAATTTCTGTTGTAGGTCCAGATATTGCACGCAGCCTTGCACGTTTCAATATTCTTTTAAAATATTTATACGTATGACTTTCAAACTTCTTAATCTCATATTTCTCCATATTGAATGCTTTCACAATTTTAATTCCAGAAATAGTTTCATTCAAAATGGTGGTAATCCAGCCGATACTTTTATTTAGAAATACTGTTTGCTTTCGGATTTTCGTGCCGATTACGGCAATAATAATTATTGAAAAAGGTAAAATAAGAAGTGAAATGAGTGTCAATTGCCAACTGATGGTAACAGCAATAAAAATGAAGACAAATATTGTCAGTGGTTCTTTAAATAAACTTAAAAATATTGCAGATACACTAGCTTGAATTATTGTAACATCATTTGTAATTCTCGAAATCAAGTCGCCTGTTCTCTCGTTTTTAAAATAACTCATTGGCAATTTATGCAGGTGTTCATACAATTTATTTCTAATATCCTTAATGATTCCTTGCTCAGCATAAACCAGGAAATATTCCTGTAAATAGTGAAATATATTTTTGAGAATAAATGCAACAAGAATCAACGAGCAGATTTTAAACAAGATATCCAATATGTCCCCCGTAAACACAAAGGAATTGAATGCATTGGAAATTTGTTCTTTTATATTTTGAAACCAATCAAGAGAAATTGTATTAGTTTTATTTTTTATAATTGAATTAACCGGACTGGCTTTACCTTTCAAGAAAAGTGTATCAAGAAGTGGGATGGTCAGATAAATTGACAAACCATTTAATAATGCATATAAAAAAGTGCTTATTACTGCAATTAAGATATATTTCCAATATGGTAAAAAATATTTAATAAGTCTGCTAAAAACTTTCAAATTCTCTCTCGTTAATGATTATATTAATTTTATTAGCAAAACTACTATATTTTTATCTACAAAACATATATTTGAAATTGATATTATAAATTTGTTTTCTTCAAAGGAGGTGAGTTTGAAAATAGATATTGTCTATACTTATGTTGACGGCAATGACCAAAATTGGCTGCAAAAAAAATCTTTTGCAGAAGACTCCACAAATATAATCGAACATAATGCAAATGACTCAGCCCGTTATATGGATAATGAAGAACTGAAATATTCCCTTCGTTCAATTGAGAAATATGCTCCTTGGATTAACAATATTTTTATTTTAACTGATAATCAAACTCCTGCTTGGCTTAATATTGGTAATACGAAAATAAAAGTGATTGACCATAAAGATATATTTTATGATAAATCAAGTCTTCCTTGCTTCAATGCCAAAGCAATTGAAACGCAAATTCATCACATTGAAAATTTATCCGAAAGATTTATTTATTTTAATGATGATATGTTCCTTGGTCGACTTACTTGTCCGGAAGATTTTTTTGACAAAGATGGTAAACCGAACATTTTCGTATCTGAGTTTTTTCCTTTCCCAAGCAAAAAAGCGTTTGATTTTGATAAAAGAGTTGACTCAAGGAAAAATGATTATCAGGAATCGGTAATCAGATCGAGGATTCTTTATAAAAATAAATTTAACAAATCTATTTATTACAATATCAGGCATGGCGTAAAACCATTATTAAAATCAGTTTTATTCAAATTGGAAAAAGCATTAGCCGATGATGTAAAGAGAACAAGTTCAAGTAAATTTCGAAGTGGTAATGATATAATGATGTTTCACCTTTGTCAGTTTTACTGCCTGCATAAAAAACTTGGCAATCCAATCTATCTTAAATCAGTTGTAAATACTATGGCAATCAAAAATATTATTGCCTCAGTCAGTAAAAATAATTTTGCTTTTATAAATTTAGAAAACAATGCCCTTGATAGTTTCCTTCGCAAACTTCAGCTTGTCAAACCATTTATATATTGTCTGAATCAAACTCCTGCTACACCTGATTCAAATTTAATTCTAATGAAAAATTTTTTGGAATTATATTTTCCTCATAAATCTAAATTTGAAAAATGAAGATTCATATTTGAAAGCCGTTGGCTTTTAATTCCGATTGTATTTTCTCTGCAGCTCTTTTTCCTGCAAGCCCATCAAGTTTAAGAAATAAAATCCGATTGGCTTTTTGCCGTTCAGCTGATTTTTCTTTAGGATTTGCAAGACATTTTTTTATGGCATCTTTTGCTTCATCAAAATTTTCAACCTGTGTACTGATTTTTTTTATCATTTCAATTATTGCCGGAATAGTTTTCTCTGATTCAGGAACATTAAATGTGACGACTGGTTTATCAAATGCACAGAATTCTCCAATCAACGAATTGTAATCGCCAACAAATACATCTGTAATCATTAGGTATTGAGTAATATCATGTTCTTTCAGATAAATTATACCGCCGATATTTTTTAATTTACTAATATATTTTTGATCTGTCCAAGTGTGAACAGTTACCAGCAGATTGTATTCTTCAGATAATTCTGATATTCGATTAATCCATTTATCAATTTGTGAAAGACCTGCAACATTCCAAGTGCTTGAGAATAGAACGGTCTTTTTCTCAGGATTAATTTTCTTTCTGTTTTTAATTTCATTCAAATATTCAAGGCTATATTCACCATTAAACGCTTTATCTAATTTTGGATACCCAATCGGGAATGTAGTTGTAATCCCATTTTTTCTGGCAAGATTTACCTGCTCTTCACTTGAGACAAAATACACATTGAACTCATTATAATTTCTTGCTGAAGTCCAACTTTTGAATTGATAAAGTCCATGGTCAAATCCAAATTTTATAATTTTTTTAACAGGAAATTTATATGGCATCTGTCGCCCCATAATAACTGCCTTCGGAAAGACAGGCATTTTTTTATATGAAACCTTTAAAGATTCTAAATACTTTCTTGTTTTTTTATTCTTGGCAACAATTGTAACATTATTCAAATATTTTTTTATTGGCAAAAACATCTCATAATCAAGAGGATCAGCACAGTAAAAAACAAACTCATTATTCCCAATAAAAATATTTTTTAAATGCCAGATTATTTTATACGGATATTTATAGATGTAATATGAAAGTACCATTTATACAAACTTTAATTTAATTTCTTTTAACACAGATTCAACAGAAATTGAATTCATACAATTAAAATGCCCAAGCGGACACTTTTTTGAACCGTGACTTCCGCAAGGACGACAATCCAGATTTACCTCAAACACTTTGTCATTTTCTCTGAACGGGAAGTATCCTATTTCTTTAACAGTTGGTCCAAAAAAAGCGAACACATCTGTCTTCATCGCATTTGCAATATGCATCGCACCACTGTCATTGCATATCATTAGATCGCATAATTCGATTACTGCAGCAGATTCAAGCACAGATAATTCACCTGCAAAATTAACATAATTTCTGTCTGGTTTAATTTCTTCACATAATTCTCTTTCAACCTTGCTGCCAACAAAAACCACTCCGTAATTATTTATCGTCAATTGAGAAATAAGTTTTTTATAATTTTCTTTTGGCCACTTCTTCGTTTCCCACATTGAACCCGGTGCTATTGCAATCAGCTTTACTGATATTTTTTTTAATTCACTAATTTTGTTTTTAACTTCAAATCTCATTTCTGATGTTGGATATAATTCTGTTTGTACATCATTTTCATTTATACCGAAGGGCGAAAGCAGATGCAGATTTTTTTTAATCTTCAAAGTATCTGATAAGTGTTCAACTTTGATATTATAAAATATTTGCGAAAGCCACCTTCTAAAACCAACACGATACTTAATTTTCATAAAAGAAATCAGAAGACCAGTAGTAACTGAACTGTGCAGACTCAACAACAAATCATAGTTGTTTTTTCGAAGGCGTAAAGCATTCATAATAAATGATTTTAGTTTGTCGTTTTTTTTGTCAAACTTAATCACCGAATTGATATAAGGAGTGTTCTGAAGAACTTCATAATTTTCTGCTGAAACAAGCACATCGATTATTGCTGATGAAAATTTATTTTTTACAGCCTTGATTAACGGAGTAATTAAAATAACATCTCCAAGAAAAGCGGTTTGTATTATCAATATTTTACTGATTTTATCTTTATCAATTTTCAGAATCATTTTTTATTCAACCAGTAATTGTTTAAATAATTCCAAATATTCATTGCCGTAATGAAGCACATCATTTTCTTTGACAGATTCCATTGCATTTTTACCTAATGTGAGTCTTTCATTCTTATTTTCAATCAGCCTGATAATAGCTTGAGCCAGCGATTCTGAATTCTGAGGCTCGACAAGAATTCCATCAATTCCATCGTTAATAATTTCCGGAATTCCGCCGGCTTTTGTTGCGATTACAGGCAAACCCATTGCTTTTGCTTCAAGTATCGAGGATCCGAGCCCCTCCATTTTTGAACTCAAAACAAAAATATCAAACAGCTTCACGTAGGGAACAACATTTTCCTGAAAACCAACAAATCGAAAATTTTTCATCAACCCATATTCTTTAACCAAAGATTCCATTTCATCTTTTAATATTCCATCGCCAACACATAAAAATATTGATTGAAAATATTTTTGCACAATAATTTTTGAAGCTCTAATAAAGTTTGGATAATCTTTATGACCAACAAATGCAGATGTATTTCCAATCACAAAGGATGACTCATGTAATTGAAGCTTATCTCTTAATTTATTCAAAGACTCGATTGTTTTATATTTTGTAGTATCGATGCAATCCTTAATAGTAATCAATTTATTGTTTATTCTTTCATCAATACTCATAACTTGTTTAATGAAATCCGATACACATACAATTTTGTTTAGCATATTTGTTTTGTACTTGAACGTACTGAAAAGGTTTTTTCTGATTGCAAAATCAACTCTTCTGACAGCGACAAGTTTTACTTTCCTGACAAACAACTTTACTAAAAGAGCAATTGAGAGAGCATGTGATGAATGTGCAACAATTAAATTAATATTCTCTTTATAACATACCTGTAAAAGTTTAAATGCAGTAAAGAAATCAAGTTCATTTTTGTAATTTACTTCAATCTTAGAAAGTTTTTTTTTATTACATTTTTTCCCCATCATTGAATTCTCTGTACAAGCCATAACAGAAAAAATATTTTTGTCCGATAAAAATTGATGCAAATACAAAGCCTGCTGCTGACCGCCTCTCCAATTTTTATCAACATCGATATGTAAAACTCTTAATTCGCTTTGCATGTTTTAATATATTTTAGATAAACGCCGATTGCTGAATTCAGGCATAGTAAAAGACCCTCTTTTCCGTCCATAAAACCAAATTTAATAAAATACATATTAAGAAACTTTGCAAAGCCAAGAAATACCGATGATAAAACCGAATATTTTTTCCCCTTATCTGATAATTTTTGTGCTGCCAAGTCGGAATAGTAATTCATCTTTTTAATGTGTTGAGAAATGCTTTGATATGGATAATGAAGTAGTCTTGAATTTATTCTGCCCCGCTCTTCGTCAACAATTAATGATTCATGCAAAATATCGTCATTGTATTTTGCTTTTCGTTTATCAAATAGTCTTTTGGGGAAGTCATTATTCCAACCGCAATGTTTAATCTCTTTCCCTAAATAAAATGAAGATCTTTTAATGTAGTAACAATTAAACTTCGGATTTGATAAGACGGCAATTATCTCATCCTTTAGCTCTTCAGTTACGTATTCATCGGCATCCAAAGAAAGCACCCAGTTATAGGATGTTTTATCAACAGCGGATTGTTTGGCTTTTCCAAATCCTTCCCAGTTAATGGAAAAGATTTTACAATTATATTTTTTGCATATCTCGATTGTTCTGTCTGTTGATCCGGTATCACAGATAACAATTTCATCAACCCACAAAATTGAATTAAGCAATTTTTCTATGTTAGCTTCTTCATTTTTTGTTATAATCGCTACGGAAAGTTTTTCACTCATTTTCTTTACCGCTTATTATATTCAGAATTAATTTTGCTCTCTCATCCCAAAGCAGAGTTTTTGCATATTCATAAATATTATCACTGATTTTTTTTAACATTTCAATATCACTCAATATTGCTATCAGTTTTTTCTTTAAATCATTTTGATTACCTGGCTCGAAAAAAAATCCGGTCTGATTTTCCTGAATTAATTCTCTGGTAGTTGATAGATCAGATCCCAACACAGGAATTCCACACGAATAATAATCAAATATTTTTAATGGCGAAGTAAGATTCTTGTTGAAAAAAGTTGGCTGAAGTGGAACGATTCCGATTAATGTTTCTTGAAGTAATTTATAAATTTTTTCTTTTTCTAACCAGCCCGTTACAATCACTTTTTCGCTGAGACTCATTGAAACTATTAACTTTTCTATTGACTGGATTTCTTTTTTGCTTTTACCTCCGATTAATAAAAGCTTGTTTCCGACTGCGATTTCAGAAAACACATTTAACAAATCCTCAATTCCCTTATGTGAATCAAATGAGCCAATGTAGCTTAAATATTTTCTCTCTTTAAAATTTGCTTTATATATTTTATTGATACCGGTACGTACTAAATAATATTTATCATAATTAGTGATTGCATTTTTATACAAATTAATTTGCGTTTGTTGTAAGCAAAACACTCCATCTAACTGCGGAATATATTTTTTTTCATATCTCGAAAGGCGCTTTTGTGTATTTGTCTTTTTCTTATCAGTAATACTTAAATCAGCAAAAAAATCGTGGGTTTCATAAAATACTTTTACAGTCTTTTTCTTTATCCGAACAAGCCACGGTAAAAATTTTGTACTGCGAGTTATAATAGCATCAAACTTTTCTGTTTTTAATTGTCTTTCAATTCGAAAATAAACTTGAAGGAAAAAGAGCCAATTAGTTTTTAATCCGAGTAAAGACTTAATTCTGATCAAGTAAAAGTTTGATGGCATATTTATACTATATGTATTTCGCATAATATCAGCAGTGCTTTCAACAGAATTATCTTTTAAAAATAAAAACAATTTATCAGTGACTTTTGATAATGATATTGCATTGTACATAACAAAAGTCATGCTTGGAGAGTTTGATGGAAATTTACCTGTATGGACATAAATTAGTTTCATGTTTTTGAATTGCTTTCTCACAATACTTTATTAAAAATTTTTGAAAGTGATTCGGTCAATGTTTTCCGATCATATTTATAAACAAATTTTTCATTAACATTTTTGTTTAATTCTCCTTTTATAAAATCATTATAAACATTAGTAATTGTTTTTTCAACCGAACCGTTTTCGTTTTCTATCCCAATATAAACGGTACCATATTCCTTCAACCATTCTGACAGTTCTCCTCGAAATCTAATAATCGCTAGAATTGGTTTTCTCAAATAAATGTACTCAAATATTTTTCCTGTAAATACTTCTGACTGCGGGGTATTTGAAGCAAGCAGCAACAAGACATCTGATTCAGCCAGCATCCGAATCGAAATATTATGTGGCTGATATTTTGTGAATCTTATTTCACTTTTTAACTCAGCATATTTAGCAAGCCATTTTTTATTACCTTCTTGTCCGACCACATTAAAATCAATATTAGAAAAATCTATCTTTTCTGATTTTCTTAACTTTACCAAACCATCAAACAATTCAGTCGGAGAACTTTTTTTTGTAAATCTGCCAGTGTAAATAATTTTGAGTTTCTTATCATTTACAGATTCAACTTCTGGAATATGTTTATAATCATCAACATCATAACCATTATAAATACAGAAAGTTTTGCTTGGGTCATCAATTATCGAGGCGAAATTATTTTGAGCTTTTTTTGTAACGGTTGTAATTGCTGAAGTTTTTGAAAGAATATTTCTTTCGATATCAATAATTGCTTTATTGTTTCTGTTGAAATTTGGATCAAAAGTCCATTCATCTCTGAAATCGGCAATCCATGGAATTAAATATTTTTGAGAAATTTTATATGCCAGCAAATTTGATGAATGCGGAGGTGTAGTTGAAAAGATTAAATCAATTTTATTTTTTCTTAATATTTTTTTTATTTTTAACATCACTAAGTAATTCCAAAACTGATGTTGATCGATATATTTATCTCGCAAAAACAAACGGACAATCTTTTTCCCTAAAATAAAACCCAAATCAATTATCCTGTAGATTCGCTTTACATCAGAAACATCTTTTAGTAGCGATTCATCAAATATTTTCACTCTGTGTCTAGAAGTTATTACAACCGATTCAAAACCGAATACATAAAGATACTTTATAAATTTGCTGATTCGCTGAACTGCAGGTCCTCCCTCAGGAGGGAAATAATACGATATAATCGAAACTTTTCTTTTCATATTTTCTTAAGCAGTACATAATTTTTAAATTCTCCAAACTTTTTCCCGCGCAAAAAAACATTTTCAATAAAAGAAATAAGTTTGTATAATATCTTTTCATGTTTATGCGGAAGCCTATATTTATTGGGTTTCCCGCTTTTTTGAAGTTTTTCTTTCCAACTTATTTTATTAACAGTTTTTTTCATGACTTGGGGATGGCTATCCTTGTACTCAGCAAGAAATGAGAGCGGACCGTAATCGAATTCTTTTGGCGCTTTATCATAATAATTATTCGCCTTGCCCTTTCCCCAATGGACTGAGTCCAAAGCTTTGCGTTTATTTTGCATTAATTCTGGAGGCCTAACCCAACCATAATGGAAGATTTCCGCATCAACTTTTGCAACCCGCAACTTTCTATGTCCACTTTCCTGTCGTGGATTTTCGTAATAATCAAAATACCTGAATGACTGAGCACTTTGCCACGAATGAATGTTTGGTAAGTTTCTAATTACTCGGATTTCCTTTGGATACCATCCATGCCCATTGTGATAATGATTATAATCGCCCCAAAAGTGTTTATAATTAAATAATAAGCCTTCGACTTCAGACTTATCAATCAATTCAGAACATCTTGACCGAATTGTTGATAAGTATTTTTCATGCACAACCTCATCTGCTTGTAAATAAAAAAGCCACTCTCCACTGCAGTTATTTTTTGCAATATCGGTTTGAATTGAATTAATCATTCCTCGCTTGAAATACTTTTCATCCCAAACCGTGTCAATAATTTTTACTTTGGGGCTGTTTATTTTTTCAATTACTTCCCTTGTATTATCATCTTCGTCACTTTTACCAACAGCAATAATAAACTCATCAATAATTGGTAAAATAGACTGAATTGATTCCGCCACGGGATAATATAATTTAACGCCGTTTCGTACAAAAGAGAATCCGCTAATTTTCATGTTTTTTTATTTTAAAGATACTTAATAGATAAATAATGTTTGAACTGAACATGAATTCATTCCTTTGAACCCCGAGGATGAAAATCATGGTGAACTTGCTTTATAAATTCCCTGTCAATATGTGTATAAATCTGTGTTGTAGAAATATCTGAGTGCCCCAACATTTCTTGCACAGCTCGTAAATCTGCCCCGCCTTCAACTAAGTGTGTTGCAAAAGAATGACGAAATGTATGAGGATGAATTTCTTTTTCAATATTGGCAGCTTTAGCATATTTATTAAATATTTTCCATACTCCCATTCTGGATAATTTTGTCCCTCTGCTATTTAACAAAACTATGTTTGCACTCTTCATTTTCTTTTCAAGTGAAGGTCTGGAATTCAACAAATATTCTTTCAACCATTTTTGTGCTACAGAACCGATTGGCACCAAACGCAGTTTATCTCCCTTACCAAGAATTCTTAATATTTCTTCATCAAAATAAACATCATTTATTTTTAGGTTAATCACTTCGGAAACACGCAGTCCCGATGAATAGCATATTTCCAAAAGTGCTTTATCTCTAAGTCCATATTTTGAGGTCAAATCCGGTAAAGATAATATTCTATCTACTTCTTCGATCGACAGTACAGTTGGCAAGCGCCTCTTAGTTTTTGTTGTTTGAAATGATTCGACTGGGTTATTCTGAATATATTGATTGCGAATTAAATACTTAAAGAATCCTCTGAATGAGGACAAGTTCCTGCTCAATGTTGTTGATTTTAAGTTTCGATTTTTCAGGAGTGTCAAATATTTTTGCAGCGTTTCAGACTTTACTTCATTCAAATCAATGCAATTAATCTCTCTTAAATAATTTATCAGATTATCAAGATCGCTCTTATATGATTTAACAGAATTTTCCGACAGGTTTTTTTCTAGCCTTAAGTAATTAGTAAATTCTTTTACAAATTCTTTCATATTATGAAAATTGTGGGTTGTTGTTTTCAAGCTGATTTTGGTTTGGATATCTAATTCGCTTATGAAGACTGCCAAGAAGATAATTAACAAATGAACTTTTAATAAGTTTTATATCATTAAAAGAAATAGGTGATTCATCGAGTTGCCCGGCATCAATCCTCATTTGGACTAAATTATTAATGAGATTTCCAATCTTTTGTGCATCTGGCTCTATAACTGATTTTACAGCCGATTGACATGCATCTGCTAACATTAGGATTGCTGTTTCCTTTGAATTTGGTTTGGGACCCGGATACTGATAATCCTCGATCTTTACATTTTCAGCTCCATAAATTTTCTTTGCCTTTTCATAAAAATAACTAACAACCATTGTTCCGTGATGCATTAGTATAAAGTCAATAATTTCTTGTGGTAAATTATTCTGCTTTGCTAATTCAACCCCTTCAGAAACATGATTGATAATAAGTTTTGCACTATTGAAAGGATCCATGTTTTCATGAATGTTAATGTTATTTAATTGATTTTCGACATAAGAATCGGGACTGATGAGTTTGCCGATATCATGATAATATGCGCCTGCTTTTGCCAGTAGACAATTTGCACCTATCGCCAATGCTGCCGCTTCTGACATGAGTGCTATTTCGTTGGAATGAGAATTTGTTCCCGGAGCATTTTGTGCAAGTTCTCTTAAGAGTGGTGAATCTGCGCTAGCCAATTCTATTAATGTCAAATCTGTTGTAATCTTAAACAATCTTTCAATGAAGATTATTAACCCGAAAGTTAATGATGGACTGAGAACTGAATTTGCAGAAGCAAAAGAAATTGCAATAATTATTTGTTCAAAGGATTCAAATCTTTCCATTCCAAAAGCAAAAATACTTATTGCGTATGCAGCTAAAATGAAAAGAAATGATCTAAAGACTTGACTTCGGTTTGATATATCACGGACTGTATAAGCTGCAATTCCACCAGCAAAAATATTGGTTACAACCAGCACATAATCGTTTCCTCTTAGAGCCCCAACAATCAACGAACAGATTACTGTTGTATAAAACCCAATTCTCGAATCAAATATTAACGTGAGCAGCATAGAAGCAATCGGTACAAATATCAAGTATTCAATTGAACTTTGAACATTGATGTGCATGGTTAAATATGCATTCAAACTGATTAATAATATCACCAAGGCAATCAGCAAAAGTTTTGAATTGTCATTAAATATTTTCTTCCGAAACAAAAAAAGGTAAACTGCCAATAATGAAATAATAATCAGAACATGAATGAATATTCCAATATTCTGAAATAAATTTTGCGAAAAGTTAGATTCAGCTCCCTTTGCTTTTCTATAGGAATCAATTTTAGCCTTTATTTCCGGCGTGATTCTGTCATGCTTTGCGACAATCCTTTCATTCTCATTTACAATGCCAATATTTTTAGAGACTTTGGAAACAGCTTGGTCAATTGATATTTGAGTTAAATTATGGCTGTAAACCGCATTCGGGTTAAGGAAATGATAGAGATATTCTTTTGCTGCAGCAATAAAATCTTTATCATTATTATATTTATTTTCAATCGATTGATCAATATATTTTTGTGCACTATCAACATCTGTAAAATTCCATTTTGGCATCAGCACCTGGAATTTTCCCTGCTGCAATGCAATTGAATCTTTTCCAATTTCGGATAATCGGATGTTCAACAGCCCTGTTGAATAAATTTTTTTGAATATCTGTTCGCTAACTTTAAAGAAATCCAGGAGAATAATATTGTTAAAACTAATATCCCGTTTTTCACGAATTGATAAGAATTTTTTATAAGCATAGTTTGAAAGGAAGGTTTTACCTAATCCTGATTCTTTATAAAGCAGTTCCGAATCCATGACTCTTAAAAAATAAGTATTATAATTATTAACCGAATCAATTAAGAGGGAATTGGTTTTATTGTCAATTACATAAACAGGAAATATCTTATTAATGGCTCGGTTTTTTTCTCTTTCATAAACAACAGGATCTTTCAAAATTTCAAAAGGCATTGAAGAAATCAAATCATTTTTGATCCAGATGGAATTAATTTTTACTTCCGAATCAATCGCTTCTCCAGACGGAAACAATAATGTGATCAAAACTGCAGTAATTAGCGGGATTAGAACTTTAATGCGCTTGCTTTGTTTCAGCATAAAAAGTATTTCACTTTTTATTTTTTTCATCATAAACCAATTTTAAAAATTCTGCCGTTCCGTCTTCATTATTTGTACGATCGCAAATAAAATCAGCATGGTATTTGATTTCATTTATTGCATTTGCAACCGCAACTTTTACACCAACAACATCAAACATTTCCCTGTCATTATGCCAGTCACCAATCGCAGCGATATTATTATGTTTTATGCCCAGATATTTTGCAAGTTTTTGTATTCCTGTACCTTTATTTGAACCATTTTTTCTGATCTCATAATAATAAATATCGCCTCTGCTGTAGGATTTATAATATGAATAGGTTAACCCGAATGTATATGGAAAATTCATTTTAGTCATAAAGTTTTTTATACCGTCTTTAAAATCACTGGAAACCACAACTTCAAGGGTGGATTTCAAATAAGAATTATAATCATCCACTTCCTGATATTTAGCACCATATTTTTCCAGTAATGATTGAATGATTGAATTTTCTTCAGTGTACAGAATTGCTTCCGGTTGACATAATGCGATTTTCAAAAGTAATTTGTCAGCCAACTCAATTGCACGGGTTACATATCTTTTTGGAACAAAAGATTCAAATAGAATTTTTTCTTCAGGATAACTTTTAATTAAACAACCATCTAATGAAATAAGGGGTGTTTGTATTTCTAAAGTTTTTGCATGATCGATTATTGCAGAATGCAATCTCCCGCTTGCAAAAGAAAAACGCACACTCATTTTCCTAAGTTTTTTCACAAGGTCAATCGTTTCATGCCCTATTTCATTGTTATTATTTAATAATGTTCCGTCAAGATCGAATACTATCAGTTTAATATTTCTCAGTATACTTGAATCAATTTTATTTTCCATCTTCCGCTTTTTTAATGTTAGTATATAATACTGTTATTGAAATTGAAGAAATTATTACTGCATAAAACCCATACAACAATTCACCAAAAATAATCTTGCCTGTTGCGAACAATGCTGAATAAACCAGAACAACACCAAAAATCCAATTAATAAATAACCGGGAATAACCGGAATCAGCAACTGCATTTTTGCATTTTGATCTTATATTGTTCCACCCGGGACCACCAACATGAATTTTTTCATAAAACCTGATTAAAACTTTTTCATCCGTTGGTTTTGTGATTAGTGTAACAATAACCCATACTATGGTTGTTCCCAAAACTGTAGGATAAAGTGTCATCGGTGATTCAATTCCAAATCCAAACCGAGCCGTTGGGTAAATTATTAATGGAGCTATCATTGCAGAGATCTCCGACCATGCATTGATTCTCCACCAATACCAGCGTAAAATCAGCACGGCTCCAATACCTGCACTTGAATTAATAATAAATTCCCACGCACCCGAAATTGTTGTCAGCAGATATTTTGTTATTAACAACGAACTAATCACAAGAAAAACAATAGCAATTCTCGACACAAAAATATATTTTTTTTCATCACCGGTTTTATGAATAAACCTTCTATAAAAATCATTGATTAAATATGAAGTTCCCCAATTCAACTGTGAAGAAATGGTTGACATATAAGCAGCCAAAAAAACTGCAATCATCATTCCAAGAATTCCGGTAGGAAGATATTTTACCATTAGTTTGGGATACATAATTCCGGGGTCAACTGTATTCTCAAAACTTTCATAAAAATTGCTATTACTAAATTTTTCCAACTTTGCGAGCAGGATTGGATCTGAAACTTCATTATGAAAATCTATTTTACTTTTTTTATGTTCTTTAAATATCTCAAATGCCTGAGAATATTCCTGAATGATTTTTTCATCATTAATTTGCTGCGGAGTCAATCTTGGCAATAAAATCATCGCCGCCAATGCAACAATTATCCAGGGCCATGGACGCAAAGTGTAATGAGCAATAGTAAACCAAAGTGTTGCAAGCAATGAATGTTTTTCATCTTTTGCAGACATCATTCTTTGGGCAATATATCCGCCTCCACCCGGATCTGCACCCGGATACCACGAAGACCACCATTGCAATCCGATATGAGCAAAGAAAGCTCCAAACGACATTGATAAAGCTCCCCCAAATATTGGACTCAAATTATTTACTGATGAAATTTTGGGAGTAAATTCAAAAATCCAATCAGATAATTGACTTTTCATTCCTGACAAACCGCCAACCGCAGGAATATCAACCACAACAATTGCTAAAAAAACACATCCAAGCATTGCAATTATAAATTGAATTGCATCAATTCGAGCTGTACCCAGAAGCCCCGAAGCGGAGGCATATAATGAAATAATAATCATACATATACTTACTAATAAAAATGAATCTAAATCAGGAATTGTAACCTGAAAAATCTTTTCCATTGCTTTATTAACCCAAGAAAGAACAATGGCATTCATTAAAAAGCCTAAATATATTGCTCTGAATCCACGAAGAACCGCAGCAGGTTTCCCCGAATACCTCAATTCAACAAATTCGACATCAGTCAATATTTCTGCACGCCGCCAAAGCTTTGCATAGAAAAACACTGTTAACATGCTGCCTAACGCCATATTCCACCAAAGCCAATTACCCGCAATCCCGTTTTTTGCAACCAGTTCAGTAACCGCTAATGGAGTATCGGCAGCAAATGTTGTTGCAACCATTGCCGTTCCTGCTAACCACCAAGGAAGATTTCTACCGGAAAGAAAAAATTGATTTGTATCTTTTCCTGCTTTTTTTGAATAATAAAAAGCAATTGCAAAAATAATTGCAAAGTAAATTGCAATTACAAGCCAATCCAATAAACTTAGTCCAAACATTTATGATCCGGTTTTGCTTAATGATAGTTTGCTTAAAATTTTACCGATTAATAAAGAAGTAACAACCCCAATGAATGTGTACCAAGTCCATCCGACTAATTTTAACGTAACAAAAGTAATCATGACAAATATACCGCCCACAAAAGCCGCAAGCGCATCCTCCTGCTTTGCCTCCTTCACTAATATCCCAAGCAGGAAAGTCCCCAAAAGCCCACCATAAGTAAATGAAGCTATACTTAATGCTAATTCAACAACAACTGCAGGAGAATTCATGAAGAAGAGGGCTGAGAATATCAGCATCAGCGCCCATAAAATTGAAAAATATCTCGATAATTTCAATTCCTTTTCTGGATTTATATTTTTATTGAAGGGTTTATACAAATCAAGCATAGCAGACGATGACAACGAGGAAATTGAACCAGCAAGTGTGGACAATGCTGCTGCAAACAATCCGGCAATTATTAATCCCGAAAATCCGGAAGGAATCTTTTCGATAATAAATTTGGGAAATATTTCATCAGCTTTTAATAACGAAAGAGAATCCAATGAGGCGCCTGAATAGTATGTATAAAGTGCAACACCGACAAATAAAAATATAGCAAATTGTAAAATTACAATTATCCCACTGCCGATAATTGCTTTTTGCGCTAACTTCAATTCCCTTGTAGTTAACAATCTTTGAACAACTAGTTGATCAGTTCCATGAGATGCCATTGACAAAAAAGCTCCGCCAATTAGTCCGCCAAATATTGTGTATGGCTGCCTGATAAACTCATTAAAACCAAAGTTAATGCCTGAGTTAAAAAAAACGAACTTGTTATTATTTAATCCAAACGAGATAATAGAATTTAGCCCACCAGTAAGATCAGAAACAATTACAACAAGTGCAATTATAGCGCCACCCAAATAAATAAACATCTGAATTACATCAACCCAAATTATTCCTTTTACACCGCCGATATAAGTGTACATTAAAGCAAAAACTGCAATAATTAAAATAGCTACCGGATACGAAATATTTAACATTAGTTTTAACGGAATTGCAGTAGCAAATAGTCGAACTCCATCCGCAGCTACGCGTGTGAATAAAAACACAATCGAAGCAAACCTTCTTGTTTTACCCCCAAACCTATTTTCCAAAAACGCATATGCTGTGCTTAAATCGCCTTTGAAATATGCAGGAAGCAGAAAATATGCAACAAAAATTCGCCCAATCAGATATCCAAATGTAACTTGCAAGAAAGAAAGATTAGTCAGATAGGCAAGACCCGGGATCGAAATGAATGTTAGGCTGCTTGTTTCTGCTGCGACAATTGAAAAACAAACTGCCCACCATGGAACTTTTGAACTACCAAGGAAATAGTCTTTGGCTGACTTTTGCCTTCCACCTGATAAACTACCGATTATCGAAATTACAATTAAGTAAGCGATAATAATTGTGTAATCAATAATGCTAACCACAATTAACTACTATATTGTTTCTAAATCTTGAACTGCTTCCTCAACAGAACTAAATATAGGAAGAATTCGATTTAGTTGAGAAATATCAATTAGTCTAGAAACATTTTTCTGAGGAGCGGCAAGTCTGATATGTCCTTCTTCTGCTTGTAAAATTCTATATGCAAGCAATATCGAACTCAATCCCGAACTGTCACAATATTCCACAGAAGATAAATCAAAAATAAGTTTTTTGATACCTTCTGTATGAAGAAGAATCGTTAATTCACCTTTTACTAATCCGGAAATTTGTGAGTCAAATCTTTCTTCATTCAACTTGAATATAGCAATGTCGCCATTTCTTTTAATCTCAAAGTTAATATTTTCAGTCATAGTTCACATTCATTAAGTTTTTATTCTAAAACATCCTTATGGAATTTAATAAATTTTTGTATGAATTTTCAGAAATTATTTCAGGTTTAACTTGAAAATTATAATATTTATCTGAGTTATGTTTTTCAAAACCAATCGAAAAATCCGAATGAGAAAATCTTATCAGATAATTATTAAAAAGATTGTTTCCTATTGAAAGATCTATCGTAATGTCAAATTTTTTATCAATAAGATTTGTCAAAAAATCTGCTTTGGGAAAACCACAAAAATTAATATCAATAGGATTATAATTGATAAATTGCACTGATTTAATATTGCTAAATCGGCTGTATCCCGTTGAAGGAATTATTATTGTTAATTCTTTTTTACGTACGACAAAATATTCAATAATCTCTGAAAGAGCATTATCCATCAAAGCAGGTTCTCCTGCCAATAATAAAACACTTTTTGAAGAACTGATAAATTTACTGAATAAATTATGTGTCTTCCTGGTTTTCTTAAACTTAAACGATAAAAACAATTCTGCAGTTGAATGAATAATTTTATTCATGATTATTTGGACTCCAAAAGAGAAACAAATTCATTTTCATTAATAATTTTCAATCCAAGTTTTAAAGACTTATCCAATTTTGAACCGGGATTTTCACCTACAACCACATAACTGGTTTTGCTTGAAACTGATGAAACCACTTTTCCGCCCAATTTTTCTATTAAATTTTTTGCTTCATCTCTTGACATTGAATTTAGTGTTCCGGTAAGCACAAATGTTTTTCCGGAAAGAATATCTTTTTCGTTTTCATTTCTGTCAATTTCAAATTTCAGTCCTGAATTCCGAAGACGATTAATTAATTTTATATTTTGTTGATCCTCAAAAAACCTTTTTATGCTTTCACTAATACTTGAACCAATTTCATATACTGATTCAATTTCCAGTTTCGTTGCTTCCATTAGCTTATCAATTGAATGAAAATTTTTGGCAAGCTTTTTTGCAGCTCCAGCACCGACATATCTTATTCCCAATGCAAAAAGAACTTTTTCAAAATTTTGTTTTTTACTTTGTTCAATTGAAGCCAAAAGATTGTCCACACTTTTTTCGCCAAATCTTTCCAGAGAAACTAAAATTTCCCGTTTGTTTTTCAAATCATAAATATCAGCATAATTTGAAATCAAATTCATATCGACAAATTGATTAACAATTGATTCGCCAAATCCATCTATATCCATTGCAAGACGTGATGCAAAATGAATGATCCTTCCTTTTACCTGCGCAGGACAAAAATTATTCTCACAAAATATAGCAACTTCATCTTCGTTTTTAATGAGTTTTGATGAACAGACCGGACACAAAGTGGGAGACGAAACTTCAACAGAATCAAAAGTTCTTTCTGTTTTCACAGATTCGATAACTTTAGGAATTACATCACCACCCTTTTCAATTATAACAAAATCACCTTCCCTAATATCCTTTCTCCGGATTTCATCAATGTTGTGCAATGTGGCTCTGCTTATTGTTGAACCGGCAAGAAACACGGGTTCAAGCTCAGCCACAGGCGTCAAAGTGCCGGTTCGCCCAACTTGCCAGGTGATTTTATGAAGTTTAGTTTTTACCTGCTTAGCTTTGAATTTATACGCTGTCGCCCATCTCGGGGATTTTGCAATTGTTCCAATTTTTTTCTGATGACTAAATGCATTTACTTTAATAACTACACCGTCAATTTCATAAGGCAACTCGCCGCGTTTATTTTCCCATTCAGAACAAAAATCCAGAACTTCATTAATATTATTGCACAATTTAAAGTTAGGATTCACTTTGAATCCCAATTGCCTCTGATAATTGAGACTTTCAAACTGAGAAGAAAGAAATTCATTTTCACTCAAAAAATAATACGTGAAAATATCGAGCGGACGCTTTGCGACAATTTTTGGGTCCTGAAGTTTAAGTGTTCCGGAAGCCGAGTTTCGTGGATTTGCAAATAGCTTTTCGCCAGTTAATTCGCGTTCCTCATTTAGCTTTCTGAATCCTTCGAGTGGAAGAAATATTTCCCCACGGACTTCAAAATTTTTTATATCCGATTTTACTTTCAACGGAATTGATTTTATAGTCTTCACATTAGATGTAACTTCATCTCCGATTTGACCATCGCCACGAGTTGCCGCAAGAGTTAGTTTATCATTTTCATAGAGAAGATTTATAGATAGTCCGTCAATCTTCAGTTCTGTAACATATTTCAAATCATTGATTTCATTCTCTGAAAGTAAATCTTTTACTCTTCTGTCAAAATCGATTAATTCATCTTTGCTATAAGTATTAGCAAGAGAAAGCATCGGAGTTGAATGAACAAAAGTCTTAAATTCTTTTGTGATATCCGAACCGACACGCTGAGTAGGTGAATCCGCAGAAATTAATTCAGGGTTTTCCCTTTCGAGTTTTTCAAGTTCTTTATATAATTGATCGTATTCAAAATCTGAAATCAGTGGTGCGGAAAGGGCATAATAATGGTAATCATAATTTCTTATTTTATTTTGGAGTCCCTCTATTTTCAATTTCACTTGAATATTCATCTATTTGTTTTTTTCGTCTTTGATGTAAAGAAATTTCAATCCCGTTGAATCAATGAAAACATTTTTTATTTCTCCTTTTTTTCCCGAGAAGTTTAATGGCTTTCCATTCAACAATAAGCTAACTGCTCCGGCATCACCAAGCAAAACAGAAAAATTATGTGAAGCACTCAAAGTTTTTACTGAATCTTTGCCTATATGAAACTCGTCTTGGTTTGATTTATCAATTATAATTCTAACCCAAACTTTTTGTGATGCTTTAATCTGCAATTTCAATTTGCCGTTTTTCGTTGAATCCATCAAAGTGGAATCGTTGTTTGCAAAATTAAATCGCTCCGAATCATCATATCTTTCTCTGCTTTCCAGTACTTCGTCGAAGGGTTTCTGCTGAACAACTATAGTATCACTTCCTTTTATAAAAAGTAAATATACCAAAGCAAAAATCACTAGAATTGAGATGCCCAAAATTGGAATCAGAATCTGTTTATTATACCCAGCCGAATAATTTGTAACCGGATTGGTCAATTCAGGCGAAACAAAAACTTTGGTCTTTGTTGGCTTGGGCGTCTCATGAACATCCGCAGAGTTTGGTATCACACTATATTCCGATAACTTTCCGGCTTTTGCCAATTCATATTTTTGTATTACTTCAGTAGATTCCAAGCCAATAGAACCGGCATATTCTCTTAAAAACGCCCTAATGTACAATTCATCAATAACATTAAACTCCCCGTCTTCAATCGCTTTTAAAAATTTTATATCAATTCGCGTGCGATTATAAATAGATTCCAGAGAAATATTTTTTTCTTCTCTTACCCGTTTTAATTCTTCTGCTAAATTTTTTAAGTCTTCATTCATTTTTTTCTAACCTAAAATTTTCTAATTAATCCTGCTGCAAACGCTCCATCCATTTGGTGAATATGAGGGAAGGTCTGAACACAACCGTTTACATCTACCAAATCAGATTTCACAAAATCTTTTGAGTTTATCAAACTGAAATTCGGATTTTCAAAAAGGAATTTTTTTACTATTCCAAAATTCTCTTCCGCCTCAATCGTGCATGTACTGTAAACAATTACACCACCAACTTTGACTAACTTTGCTGCATGAGAAATTAATTCATATTGAGTTTTATTTAATTTCCTTATATCAAGATTGTCCCGTTTCCATTTAATGTCAGGTTTTTTCGTCAATGTGCCTAAACCACTGCATGGTGCATCAATTAAGATTCTGTCAAAATCATTTTCCTCGAATTCAGTTGCATCAGCTTCAACAAGTTTAACATTTTGAACTCCCAGTCTTTGTAAATTTTTCTCAAGAATTTTTATTCGGCTTTCATATTTATCCAACGCAACAATTTGACCTTCATTGTTCATCATGTCAGCTAAAATAGAAGTTTTTCCACCCGGAGCTGCGCACATATCCAATACGCGGTGTTCTGGTTTCACATCTAAAAGGATACAAGACAGCAATGTGCTTTCATCTTGAATCGCAAAATATCCTTTTGCAAAATATTCCCAGTCCGCAATATTTACCAAATTATTCAATTTGATTAAGCCTTCCACAAAATTGGATTTTGAATATTTCAGCTCAACCTGGTCCAATAGACTACAAAGTTCAGCTTCGTTTGTTTTTAAATTATTAACGCGTAATGATAAACGAGGCTTGTCATTATTGGCTGTCATTAATGCTTCTGTAAATTCACGTCCGTAAATATTAACCCATTTTTTAACAAGCCAAACCGGATGCGAGTAAAAGACACTTAGATAATTAACTAAATCTTCTTGGGGATTTGGAAATCGGAGTGATTCTTTATTCTTAATTATGTTACGCAGAACCGCATTTGTTAGGTCAGCCGGTTTCTGTCCCTGTATTTTTTTTATAAACTCCACTGCTTCATTTACAGCAGCGTAATCAGGAATTTTATCCAAATATAAAATTTGATAGAGTGCAACACGCAAAGTATTTTTTATATTTGGAATACACTTCGAATATTGCCCTTTATAAAAACCATTTAATATCCAATCAATCTTACTTAAAAACCGAATCACACCGTGAACAATCTCGAATAGCAATGCTTTGTCGATTGATTTCAGTTCGGATCCCTTTAATTCCATTTCAAGGATTTTATCTAAATAAGCATCTGTTCTATCGATTCTATTTAAAATTTTTACTGCTAATCCTCTAACACCCTCATAAAAATCTGTCGACTCCTGAGAAATAGATTCATTCATTTAATCACCCAAAAACAATTTGGAAAAATTTATACAAAACTAAATATTTTTTCTGTGGAATGTTATAAAGAAGAAAAGCTACATCGGATGTAGCTTTATTAAAGAAATTTACTGAGCGTTTTTTTTCAAACCGTACTTTTTATTAAATCTTTCAACACGCCCTGTTGAATCGACTATTTTCTGCTTTCCGGTGAAAAAAGGATGCGATTTATCAGAAAGCTCAAGTTTTACTAATGGATAAGTATTTCCATCGCTCCAAACAATAGTTTCACTTGTCTGTACTGAAGATCTTACTAAAAATGAATGATCAACAGAAATATCTTGAAATACTACAGGTCTGTAATTACTAGGATGAATACCTTTTTTCATTGAAATCTACCTTAATTTATTTTTTTCAGTAGCAAATATAAGAAAAGCTAATAAGTCAAACAACAAAACTTCTACTTTTTCGAAGCTTTTCTTATCGAATCAATTTTGCTTCTCATCGAGTCCATTTCACCTTTTTGGGCTGGAACTCTAACTCCAAATCCACTGAACTGTT
The DNA here is from genome assembly GCA_002790395.1 of Ignavibacteriales bacterium CG_4_9_14_3_um_filter_34_10. GTDB lineage: Bacteria > Bacteroidota > Ignavibacteria > Ignavibacteriales > Melioribacteraceae > UM-FILTER-34-10. Next base: position 33,557 of record PFVB01000194.1, read on the forward strand.
CACTGCCTGCCAAAACTCCAAATTCATTTTGTTGATTCACATTTTGATTTTGCTTCATTGCCTTATCAATATCAATGGTTTTGCCTGAAAATTGCATATTCTGAGGAGATTTCAATGCGAAACTAGACTTCTGTGATTTGTCGTTTTTCGTGATTTTATCTGCTGTTTTATTTTGATCAATTTTTTTCACTTCATTCAATGAACCGGAATTAATTTTATTCAACTTTGTAGGAGTATCGATTAATGGTGAAACAGATTGATTGTCGTTAATATTCATAATGACAATCAATATTAACATTAAAACAACCAAAGAAAAAGCTGGCTTAAAAAATCTGCCAAATGTAAATTCTTTTTCTTCCTTAAATTTTGAATTGAAGTTTCCATTCTGAATTCTTGACATCAGCTTAAATTCAAAATCCGGAGGGGTTTGAATTTTAGGTAAATTATGTAAATCATTGGTTAGATTTTCAAAATTATTATCACTGTAAGATTTTTTTTCCATAAGCTAATCCTTATAAATATTTTTAAGCAATTTTTGAAGTTGAGACCTTCCTCGATTGATTCGCGATTTTACCGTACCAATCGACAACCCGCTAATCTCAGCAATTTCTTCATAAGATAATCCCTGTACATCGCGCAAAATCACTATCTCTCTATAAACCGGCTTCACTTTTAACAATGCCTGCTGAATCAAATCATTTTTAATATTGCTATCGGTCTGAACCTCGGGCGAAAAAAAAGTTTTGTCTGCAACCTGAATTGATTTTTCATCATCATCATGCGGAGATAATGAAAAAATCACCCTTCGTTTGCGGCGCTTTAATTCATTTTTAGCAAGATTCCCGGCAATAGTATAAATCCATGTTGAAAACTTTGCAAAAGAACGATAAGAATTTTTATTCAAATAAAATTTAATCATTGTTTCTTGAACGATATCACTACTGATATCTTTATCCCCGACAAATCTGTAAACAAAATTCATTAGCGGATCTTTATAACGTTTAACCAACAATTCGTAAGCTCCAATCGTATCATTATCTTGAAACTCCTTGATTAAATCTTCATCTTTTAATTCTGTTAAAGTTTTTTTCAACGTTTTTTATACTATTAGTTTATAATTTTGTTTCAAAAATAATAAATGCTTTTTTAACTATTGAACAATTTTTGAGATAAGGATCGACAGGATTGATTTATTATCAAGTGGAGTTGATTTGATTGAAATGTCAGCTTCTAATAAAGCTTTAATTGCATTTCGCATTTTTTCTTCATTTCTCAAATAAACAGCTTTTTCACAGTTTTTATAAAAATAAGGGGATACTCCTGCTATTTTGGCTGCTTCCATAAATGGTAATTTTTGAGTAGAGATATCAATGATTTTCACAACTGTTGAAATAAATCTGATCAATAATCCAACTATGTTGCTTATTGTCCTTTCATCACCTTTATCAAGCAACGAATAAGCTATTTCAAGAGCCTTTGCTTTATCACGAACAATAATTGCATCCAACAAATTAAAAACATTATATTCTTTCGTAAAAGAGGCTAAATTCTCTATCAACTCTATCGTAATTTCTTGGTTTTCAGATAAAAAACTGGAGAACTTTGTTAAATTCATTTCAAGCAGAGATTTATCTTCGCCAACAAAATCAATCAACGATTCGGCATTTTGACGATTGATTTTCAGATTCAACTTCGCAGCTCTGCTTACAGTCCAGGATGTCAATTCATTTCTATTAAGATCACGCGCTTCAAATAAATATTTTTTTTCAATTAATACTTTGTTGAGTTTCTCACGCATGTCAATTTTTTTGCCTTTTTGGGTGATAACCAAAAAAGTAAATTCAGAAGGATTCTGTATGTATTCGATAAAATTTTTTTTATCATTTAAGAGTTCAAAATTCTTCAAGGTGATTAATTTTTTGCCGCCACTAAAAGGAAAAGAATATGCCAAATCAACAATTTGATTAATATCGCTGCTTTTTTGCAGTTCAATATCTTCCATGTCAAAGTCACTTAAAATAAATTCTGATAGGGTTTTCTTAATCAGACTTACAGCATTTGAAATTGTAAATTCATCCTCGCCGAAAAGAAAATAGACAGGAAGTAAATTTTCTTTTTTTAAGTACTTATTAATATTATAAATCGATTCTATCGCAATATCTTCTTTAGCCATTATTTTT
>PFVB01000147.1 GCA_002790395.1 Ignavibacteriales bacterium CG_4_9_14_3_um_filter_34_10
AAAAATATCTTCATCCGATGAATTTCAAAATTTTATTAAAATATTTAATTCATATATTGCAAATGAAACTCTTGCTGACGATATTTCCTTTGGAAATGTTGAAGGTAATAAAGAATCTTTTGCAATCGGTGACTATAAGATTGAAATAGCAATTGAAAAAGTTTAATAAGCAGGAGGAAAAAATGCCCAAAAAGGTCATCAATAAAAAAACTAAAGATGTTAAAGCAAAATCAGTTCCTAAATCAAAAGCAAAGAAAGAGGTTGCCAAGAAAGCAGTTAAGAAAAGTGTGCCCAGTAAATCAGTGAAAGCCAAGAAAGTGGTTTCTGCAAAACCTGTAAAAAAACAAGCAAAATTAAAAACTGCTCCGAAAAAAGAAGTTAAAGTGACTTTGAAAAAATCCAGAGCAGTAAGAGATATAGAAGTAATAACACCAATTAAAAAGCTGAAGGTCATGAAAGGTTATCCCAAAAAAGATTTAGAAGAATTCAAAAAAGTTATTCTTGAAAAAAGACAACAAATAATTGAACAGTTGCAGGCGTTGAAGGAACAAATGATGGATCCGACAACCGGCGAGTATATTAATGAAAGTTCTCCATATTCTTTGCACATGGCTGAGCAGGGAACAGATGCTCAGGAGAGAGAAAAACTTTATTTGTGGGCACAGAGAGAAAATAAATTTTTGGGTTATTTGGAAGAAGCACTGCAAAGAATTGAACTTGGTACATACGGTTTATGTCTTGAGTGTATTGAAGAACCAAAACATCTTTGCCCGACTTGCCCGCTTGTTCCCAAAGAAAGATTGTTAGCTGTCCCGCATACTCAATGGTGTGTGCAAGTAAAAATGAATCAGAAAAAGTAGGTAGAAAATTGAACATTTTGTATGTCACATTTGCAGTTGTCATTCTTGATCAGATAACAAAAATTGTTGTAAAGGGAATTTCAATTCCATTTCTTGGGATAACTCTATCGGGAATGGAATATGGACAAAGCTACAATGTTTTTGGTGATTTTTTCAAAATTACTTTTGTTGAAAATCCCGGAATGGCTTTTGGAATCGATGTAAGTGATACATCAAAATTATTTTTATCATTATTTTCATTGGTGGCAAGTATTGGTATTATAATATATTTGTACAAAGTTCGAAAGGAAGGATTTGCGATTCGTCTTTCGCTGGCTTTAATTCTTTCAGGTGCAATCGGGAATTTGATTGACAGGACTTTTTACGGAATAATTTATGATTACGCTCCGATATTTTATGGACGCGTAGTTGATTTTTTTAATGTGGATTTCTTTGATTTCACACTATTTAATCATACTTACGAAAGATGGCCAATATTTAATATTGCAGATGCTTCAGTATCTATCGGAGTAATAATGCTCTTAATTCTTCATCGTGAAAAAAGGACAGTGAACGAATTGACCCCTGACCCAATTTTAGCTGAAGTATCCGAAGAGAGGAATGATTCCGGAAAAAATGAACTTCTGAATTCAGATTTAAATTCGCAAGACACAAAGGATAATGTCTAAAATTATAACTGAAAAGGAATTTCAGTTTCAAATCACAGATGGCAAAAAGAAGGAAAGGATTGATTTATATCTGACTAACTCTCTCGAAAGATCAACCAGAACGAGAGTCCAAAAATTAATCAAAGAGGGTTACGTAACCGTTAATCAAAAATCTGTTAAACCAAATTATATAGTTTCACCCGGTGATAATATCGTTGTAAAAATTCCAGTATCTCCAAGACCCGATAAAGTTGAAGCCGAAGACATACCTATAAATATTGTTTACGAAGACGATGACCTGATGGTAATAAATAAACCTGCAGGAATTGTTGTTCATCCTGCATTAGGGAATTTTACAGGAACGCTTGTTAATGCTCTGCTTCATTACACATCAAAACTAAGTACGTTAAATGAACCTGTCCGTGCAGGAATTATTCACCGAATTGATAAAGACACAAGTGGATTGCTTTTAGTTGCAAAAGATGAATGGGTCCACTCTCAGCTTGCTAAAGATTTTTCCAAGCACAATATTGAAAGAAAATATGTTGCAGTTTGCTGGGGACATTTACCTGCAAAAGAGGGAGAGGTTATTGGTAATATTGCAAGAAGCAAAAGAGACCGAAAAATTTTTTGCGTAAGTCCGGATGAAGGAAAATCTGCTCTTACTTTTTATAAAGTTATTGAGGAATATGAATTTTTATCACTCATAGAATTAAAACTAAAAACGGGAAGAACTCATCAAATACGTGTTCATCTTTCTCATATCAATCATCCAATATTTGGTGATGCAGTCTACGGTGGCAGAAAAATTGTTTATGGATTTAATCTGCCGAAAATTAAAAATCGTGTGAATAATTTATTGGATATCATGACAAGACAGGCACTGCACGCAAGGACACTTGGCTTCACTCATCCCCGCACAAAACAAAAACTACTGTTCGATTCTGAACTTCCTGAAGATATGAAATTGCTGATTGATAGTGTTAAATAATAAATAGAAATCTGTTAAAATTTATATTCAGCAAAAATTGTTATCAGAATGTACTTGTCTGCTGCAAACTGGATGTTCATCCTTCGATAGGCTCAGGATGACAGTTAGAAAATATTTCAGAAACCACAAAGAATTCAATTAATCAGGAAGTTTTATTTGATATATATATTTTTTCTTGTTTGTTAATTTGTTATCTCTCAGCCATGGATTAAGTTTTTTTAATGTCTTATAGTTTGTTTCGTTCGCCTTTGCAAAATTTGTCCATGACATTATTGAATCTGCAATTACTACTGTTTTGAATCCGATTGGTTTGTAAACGTCGTCCGGAGAAATCTTATAACCGTAATTCGATGGATTCTGATAAATGTATTTCATTGATACTATTCTTCCAATATAGCGAGTTGTTTCTTCATTCAGCAGCAAGTTAAAAAACTTTGTCTCTCTTTGTTTATCAAGTTGCCGGTTGATTCCTCCGATTCCCATATTGTATGAAGCCGCAGCAAATGTCCAACTCCCAAATCGATTGTATGCATCAAGTAAATATTTACATGCAGCTTCTGTGGATTTTTCAACATGATAACGCTCATCAACTTCATCGTTAACTTCAAGCCCAAAACTTTCAGCTGAAGATTTTAATAATTGCCAGAATCCAACGGCATTTTTAGGCGAAACAACATTGGTAAAATTACTTTCGACCATAACGATATATTTGAAATCATCGGGGATATTATATTTTGCAAGAATCGGTTGAATTACCGGAAACCATCTTGGTGCACGCTTTAATGAAAACAAAGTTGATGAGTGAAAATAAGTATTGACAATAAATTCTCTTTCAAATATTTCTTTCACGTCATCATCTTCAATCGGAATACGCTCTCCGGCAAATGTCAGTTCATTGGGAATCAGAGGTGATGAAATTTTATAATCCTGCGGAAATTCCACACTCAGCAAACCTGAGTCGGAATAGCTGAAATTCATTATCAATAAAAGAAAAAGTGTAAATATTATTCCCAATGAAAACGATGGGAAATGAGTTGCAGATAAATGCTTCCTGAAATTAATTTTTAACATGTGCTTTCCCTGATTTATTGCTTAAAATGATCGCAGAAATAATTATCAGACTTCCCGAAAGAAATCTCAGCAAATTTACCGTTTCATTGAAAAAAAATAATGAGATTGTAATTCCAAATGGAATTTTCAGATTGTTAAATGTTGAGAGAATTCCGGAACTGACTTTTGTAACGCCATAATTCCAAAGAAAGAAACCTATGCCCGAAGCAATAATTCCTAAATACAACATAACGAGAATCTGACTGAATGTAAAATTCAGATTGACTGTTCTTATCATTGTCGCTGCAAATACAATTGATACCGCTGTTGCTCCTGAATACATAATAAGCATGGCGGCATTGTCATTTATTTCTTGTATTCTTGTTTTGATCCTTTTGTAATTAATCTGCCCTACTGCAAAACAAATATTTGCAAACTGAACCAGTAAAAATCCGATCCATAAATTTGAACTTGATAGACGTGAATAAACGATAATTCCGGCACCAAATACCGATAGGATTGCAAGTAAAAAAAATCTGATATTTAAATTCTTATTCAAAAAATCATAATAAAGTGTAACATAAACCGGAGTTAAAATTGTGAATAACGCCACTTCATGGGCTTTCAAAAAATTAAACGAGAGTACGTAAGCTTCATACATGAATCCAAATTGAACGGCTCCATTAACAAAAAGCAGGAATGAAATTTTTCTTTCGAAATTAATCTTTCTGTAAAATGGAATGAATAGCAGCATCGATAAAAATAATCGGGCAAACGAAATAAAATACGGATCAATTCCGGCTAAGTTATATTTTATCAAACCAAATGAGAAAGACCAAAGCAGAGTGGCAATTAGAAGATATATCATGTCGTTACTTTATTTTGAGATTTCAACTGATTCCATTCAGAAATTGCTTCAGTGAATGGCTCAATCGTACGTGGAATTGCTCCATGCAAATAAGAAATTAGAACGCCGTAATTTACAATAGGAATATTTATTGCTTTCGCTTTGCGAATCCTTGTTTGAACCGTCTTTCTTGTAATCATGCAGCCTCCGCAATGAATAATTAATTTGTAGTCGGCTAAGTTGTCGGGATAATCATTCCCGCTTGAAACGTCAATAGTCAGATTCTTTTTCGTATAAGATTTTAGCCAGTTGGGAATTTTTATTCTCCCAATATCATCAGGCTGGGCATGATGTGAACAGGCTTCAGCAATTAAAATTTTATCGCCATCCTGCAAATTGTCAATTTCTGTCAATCCTTTTATAAATCCGGTTAAATCACCTTTGTACCTTGCCTGAAGTATTGAAAAAGTAGTAAGAGCAACATCCGTCGGAACATCTTTTATTACTTCCATTATTGCCTGGCTATCTGTGATTACCAATTTTGGCTTTGATGAAAGTTTATCCAATGCATCTTTTAATTGAGTCTCTTTCACTACAAGAACAATTGCATCATCATCAAGTGATTCACGTATTGTTTGTACTTGCGGAAGAATTAATCTGCCTTTCGGAGCGCCGGTGTCAATTGGTACAACCATGATTACGACATCATTTTTATTGACCAAATTGTGCATTAAAGAAATTCCGGAATCTGAGGGAAGAAGTTTTTGAATTTTCTCTTTCAGTTCCATTATTCCTTTTCCTGTTTTGCATGATACAGTCAGATAGTTAATGTTGTTAGAATTCAACTGCTCAATCAGTTTATAATTAATTCCGAGTTCACTTTTATTAATTACAGCAACGAACGGTAAACTGTTTTCAGATAAATATTTGAACAGCTCTTTTTCGGCAGTTGATAATTCCAATTGAGAATCAAGCACCAAAACAGCAAAGTCAGATTCAGAAATTATTTTGATTGTTTTATTAATTCTTTTTTTTCCTAATTCACCAACATCATCAATCCCTGCAGTATCAATAATTACAACAGGTCCGAATGGCAATAGCTCCATGCTTTTTTTTACCGGGTCAGTTGTTGTTCCGGGAACATCACTTACAATTACCAAATCCTGACAGATAAATTTATTTACCAAAGATGACTTACCAACATTCCTTTTTCCAATGAATGCAATATGAGTTCTTTCCGATTGAGGTACTTTACTCAAATTAAATAATCCTTTATGAAAATTCACAAATGTTAAATAAATAGAATCAACAAAATTTCTGCTCAAATTCAAAATTTTTTTTTGCTGTGTAAATATATTAAAAGGAAAAAGAAATCTTGACCTGAAAAATCAACAGGCATTAATCAATTTCCATTTAATTAATTTCAATTGTATATTTTGATAAAAAAAAATAAAACATGAAGATTTATAATACACTTACAAAACAAAAAGATGATTTTAAGCCGATAAATCCGCCCTTGGTTACATTCTATGCATGCGGACCGACTGTTTATGATTTTTTTCACATAGGCAACGGACGAACTTTTATAATGACAGATGTGGTACGACGGTATTTAATCTATAAGGGTTTTAAAGTAAAGTTTGCAATGAATTTGACTGATGTTGATGACAAGATAATTAAAAAGGCAAATTCGGAAGGCAAATCTGCCTCTGATGTTTCAAAGAAATACTCGGATGAATTTTTTAAGGATTTAGAAGCGTTGAAAATTCGCAAAGCTGATTTTTATCCACGAGCTACGGAACATATAATTGAAATAACAAATATGATTTCGAAATTGGAATCCAACGGAATTGCATATAATGTAAATGGCGATGTTTTTTTTGAGGTTAATAAATTTGATAATTACGGAAAGTTAAGCGGGAAAAATCTTGACGAACTTGAAATTGGTGCACGTGTAGAAATAAACGATTCAAAGAAAAATTCACTCGATTTTGCTTTATGGAAAAAAGCTAAAGAAGGTGAACCATATTGGGAAAGTCCTTGGGGAAAAGGCCGACCCGGCTGGCATATTGAATGTTCTGCAATGAGCACTAAACATCTTGGTGAAACAATTGATATTCATGCCGGTGGTAATGATTTGATTTTTCCTCATCATGAAAATGAAATTGCTCAAAGCGAATGTTCTTCGGGAAAAGAGTTTGTGAAATATTGGATTCATTTTGGTTTTCTGAATATTAAAGAAGAAAAAATGTCGAAATCACTTGGAAATTTTTATACCGCCCGTGATATTTTAAAGAAATACTCCGCAGAAGCAATCAGAATGTTATTTTGTCAAACGCATTACCGGGGTCCAATGAATTTTAGTTTCGAACTTCTTGATGCAAGTGAAAAGGGCTTGGCAAAATTGCAAAACATTGTTGATATGATAATTTCGAATAAAGATAGTGCTGATGAGAAAATTAACAGTGAATTTGATTTCGCTAAGTATTACAGGAATTTTGAAGAAGCAATGGATGATGATTTTAACACTCCACAGGCAGTTGCGGTGATTTTTGATTTTGTAAAAGACTATAATAAGTTTATTGTTGATAATAATAATGTCTCAAAAGCATTCTGGCAAGGCGGGTATGATTTTCTTTATCGTACTGCTTTAGAGGTACTTGGAATAATTGATTTGGGTGTAAATGAAATCTCTGACAATACTAAACTGACTAATGAACTTATTAATTTGCTTTTGGAAATTCGAGCCAAGTTGAAAGCTGAAAAAAAATATTTATTGTCGGACGAAATCAGAAATAGATTGGGTGAAATTGGGGTTTCAGTAAAAGATACAAAAGACGGTTCGACATTTAGGATTAATTGAATATGAAATTGAGTTATACTTTATTCGTTATTTCATTTATATTAATGTCTGCATTCTTTGCATGGATGGTTGTTTTCAGTATTTATGAAGTAAAGTTTGATGCAATCAAACACTTATATAATGGGAAAGTAAATTATGAGATAAGCCCGCGAGCATTAAATTTTTTGGGATTTCGTGTCCCTTTCAGGAATGTTAAGGCACAATATTTAGTGACGCAACTTTCTAATTGTCAAATATCACAACGGGATCAAAAAGTTATATGCAGAGGAACATCAAACAATAATGATTTTTACCGGGCTGATATTTTATGTTCTACCAAATTTAATTTGTTCCCGGAAATGATTAATTTATCCTTCAAGAAATGAGGAAGTTTATGAAAAAGTATTTATTGATTTTTGTATTTGTAAGTTCACTGATATTTTCTCAGGGCTCAGCCGGGCAGGGCGCAAAATATGAATACAGAAGTTTGATTGATTTGCCAACTGTCGGCATTCTTGAGAAAGGAATTGTTGGCGTTTCAATGGACTTAATGCCTCTTGGAACCGTGGTTTCAAAAATTGAAGTTGGAGTTTTTGATAATTTTTCGTTTGGCATTTCTTATGGCGGAGCAAATATCTTGGGAAGCGGTTCGATTAAATGGTATGAATTGCCAGGTGTAAATGCTCGCGTCAGAGTGATGAATGAAACTATGCAGATGCCGGCAATTACTATTGGTTTTGACTCTCAAGGTAAAGGAGATTATTTAAATAAAACAAACCGATATTCGATAAAATCCCCAGGTTTCTTCTTAGCCGCTGCAAAAAATTTTGAATTTTTTGGATTTTTTTCTGTTCACGGAGTAATTAATTATTCCCTCGAACGTGATGATAATGACAAAGACTTGAATCTTGGATTTGGCGTTGAAAAGACAATTGGCGAAAGAATTTCCGTAATTGCTGAATACGATTTTGCAATCAATGATAACAATTCTCTTTCTTTCGGTGATGGATCAGGTTATTTGAATTTTGGAGCTCGATGGACAATTGGGCAAGGTTTCACTCTTGGAGTCAACCTTCGGGATTTACTTGACAATAAAAAACTTTATAGCGCCAAAGCTGACAGAGGATTGTTTATTGAATATTTAAAAGCAATTTTTTAGTGTAGTAATGTTTGTACACTTTAGTCATTAAAGTGTACACTTATTTTAATTAAGGCTCTTCTTTTGCTCAGGATGTGAACTTTTCTGACTTAATTTGTTTTTCCAATAGGCATAAATCTTGCACGTTTCAAGTCAAAGTTTGGAGGATAAAATGAAAAAATTATTTTTTATATCAACAATTATATCGCTCTCTTTTAGCGGTTGTTATACTCAGCTTGTTACTTACGAGTATGATGACGAATATACTTATAATCGTTCTGAAGATAAAGATTATGAGAGCGAAAATATATCTGATACAACCTCATATTTGCAAAATGATGCGGTTGAAACTACTGTTATCAATAATTATTATGGTGATTGGCCAACTTACAGAAGATATTATTGGGGATATTATCCATCCCATTCTGTCATTTTAGTTGGGAATGTATATGATCCGTTTTATGATCCATGGTTTGATCCTTATTGGTTTCCGGGCACATGTTTAGTTTCACCTTATTATTACTATCCTGATTACTGGTATAATTATCCATATTATTATCCGTCATATTATAATAATTCTCCATCCTATAAATATCGTACTCATTCATCTAAACTGCGAAATAATGACGGGTCAAGAATTTCATTAGCGGGCGGCAGGAATAGTTTAGGTGACAGAGGTTCTTCGGAAAGAATTGGAAGTGCTGGAAGAAGTTCTCCGACAAGAGATGGTGGAATAAGAAAAAATATTGATAATGAATTGAGAAATCCTCCTGTCAGAAGCGCTGGAGTTATTTCTAAAGATAATTCAGGAAGGACAACACCGGGCAGAAATATTTATACTCAGGATGAAAATAAAGTAAGGGCACCAAGAGAAATAGTTGAAAAAATCAAACGCGATGAGGATAAAAACATTTATGACGAAATTCTGACAGTAAAACCAAGACAAAAAGCAGAGCAGGATAAAGAATCTGTCAGAGAAAGAATAAAAGAAAATCCTTACAGGAATGATTCGGAAAACAATAAAAAACGAAGTTATAATCCGCCGGCAAAAAGTGAAAAATATTCTACTCCTGAAAAGAGGGAAAAATCTTATACTCCGTCGGCAAAAAAAGAATACTCAGCACCACGCAGCAGTGAAAGATCTCGTTCTGAAAGTTATTCGCCGCCGAAATCTTCATCAAGCAGGGAAAGCAGCAGTTCTTCAGGAAGTTCAAGAAGCAGTGGTAGCAGCAGAAGTGGAAAAAGCAGAAGATAATGGAGGGAATCATGCGAAAATTATTAGTTATATTACTATTGCCCGTTTTTGGAAGTGCACAAAATTTTAACGACGCTCTCAGATTATCCGATATAAATCCTGTGCTGTCAGCAAAATCCTTGTCGCTTTCTTATTCAAATATTTCTTCAAACTATGATTTTGGTTCGGTTTTTTCTAATCCGGCTGGATTAGGATTAAATAAGAATTCGTTATTGACTGCAGGATATTCAATGTCAGCGTTTTCAAATGACGTGAGTTTTTTTAATAATAAAACCAGCTATTCAACTAATGCAAGCAATTTGAATAATATCGGGTACATTTATTCATTCCCAACCACACGCGGCAGCCTTGTATTGGCTGTAGGTTTTCAGCAAGTAAAAGATTTTAATTCATCTCTGAAGTTTAGCGGTTACAATCCGAGCAGTTCAATGATTCAAAATCTTACGAAACAGAATGACGATCTTCCTTATGATTTGGGATTAAGCTATGGTTTGTTTAATAATGATGGTCATTATCTTTATGACTCGACTATAATTAATGGCGGTTTAAATCAGAGCGGAACGATATTGGAAAAAGGTTCGATATATGCTTTAACTGTTTCTGCAGCTTCGGAAATCGGAAGAAATTTATTTTTGGGAGGCACATTTAATTTTTATTCTGGTACTTATACAAAAGAAAGAGAATATTTTGAAGATGATATTTATGATAATTATAAAAATGCTACTGTTCCTGATGTTGCTTCAAACAATTTTCAAACTTTTTACTTTAATGATGTTTTAAATTGGGAATTATC
>PFVB01000214.1 GCA_002790395.1 Ignavibacteriales bacterium CG_4_9_14_3_um_filter_34_10
ACAATAGTGTAAACAACATTGATCAAATTGAGCACTACAAACAAAATGATACATTCTTGTTATCTCTTCCATTGTATCATATTGGACAATAGTGTAAACAACATTGATCAAATTGAGCACTACAAACAAAATGATACATTCTTGTTATCTCTTCCATTGTATCATATTGGCGGGTTAATGATATTTTTTAGAAGTTGGTTTGCAGGGGCAAGAGTGTGCATTCCACAAAAGTTAAAAACAGAAGAACTGATTGATGAAATAAAAAATCAAAATATTACCATTCTGTCATTAGTGCCTACACAATTGCAGAAGATTGTGGAGCTTAGAGCTTCTTGTCCTCCCGAATTGCGATCAGTGTATTTGGGGGGTGCGGCTTCAGATGAATCTGTAATAATCGAAGCGATAAAACTCGGTTGGAAAATTAAAAAAGTTTATGGCTCATCAGAAACGTGTTCAATGGCGGCATATTTTGATGTATCTAATCATAAAGAAAAAATAAATTCCAGCGGGCAGCCACTACCTAATAATCAGTTTTTTGTTTTTAATAATAACAAGCAATTGTGCAGGATTAATGAAACAGGCGAAATTGGAATCCGAAGCAATTGTCTGTTCAAATTTTATTTTCCCGATGGAGAGTACGAAGTTGATAAAAATGAAAGCGATACTTTTTTGACAGGTGATTTAGGGTTTATAGATGAACAGGGATTCTTGTTTTTGCAAAGCAGAAAGAAAAGGATTATAATTTCCGGTGGTGAAAATATTGATCCTTCTGAGGTGGAATTAACAATAAATAAACTGAACGGGATTAGCGATGTTTTTGTCTTTGGACGAAAAGATGAAGAGTGGGGGGAAATATTATGTGCAGCTATCGAATCGGATTATGAATTTACACTCGGGGAATTAAAGAAAGAGTTGGGTGGTAAGATTGCGCGATTCAAAATGCCAAAGGAAATAAGAATAATAAAATCTTTTCCTCGTACAGAATTGGGTAAAATAAAATATGAATATTTGATTAATTTGTTTCAGAAAAATATTTAGCGAGTAATTTTTTGAAATTTACAGGGATTGGAATTTTTTTGTCATTACTTTTGTCAATAAAGACATGAACAGTTTGTACCTCCGCAAAAACCACTTTATTTGTTTCAAAATAATAAGTGATGGAAAATGAATGTTTTCTAATTTCAGTAATCCTGAGAATCACATCTATCTTTGAGTGCATTAATATTGGTTTGAGAAAAACTGCTGAAGATTTTACAATCGGAACTGCAAATTCAGGAGAGTTAAAAAAATCATTACCACTATATTTTTCATTAATAAATTCCTCAAATGTCTGATGGGCGTAATCGAATATTCGGGCAAAGAAAATCCGTCCGCCGGCATCACAATCTGAAAATTTTATTTTGATTTCACTTTTATACATTTCAACAAAAAATATTTCTTTTGATTTCAAGTTAATAATTCTTTTGATTAGGTTTGTAAAAAAAAACAAATAAATGAAAATAATTTTAACAATAATAATACTGTCAAATTTACTGTTTGCTCAATCTGTGGAAATAAAAAAGACTTTCTATTCAAACGGAAAGTTAAAGAGCGAGGGGGAATACATTTATGACAAGCGGAATGGAATTTATAAGGAATTTTTTCAAAACGGAAAATTAGCAAAGGAATGGGTTTTTGTAGATGACAGGGAAGAAGGGATTTCAAAATGGTATTTCGACGATGGAAAATTGAGCATGGAATGGCACTACACAAATGGAAAATTAGAAGGTGAATCAAGATGGTATTATGAAACAGGAGAACTTTGGGCAGAACCATACTATAAAAATAATTTGCAAGATGGATTCACAAAAACTTATTACAAATGTGGAGCGATTCAAGGAATATGGAGCTATGTTCAAGGTGAACTCAAAGGGATTTCAAAAATATTTTTTGAAAAAGGTGGAATTGAAGTTGAACGCAATTACATAAATGGTAAAATGAATGGCATAACAAAAGTTTATTATGATTACGGTGCTCTTGCACTGGAAGCAAATTATAAAGACGATTTGCTGAACGGAACATCATATCTTTATTATCCAGACGGACAAATAAAAGTTATTGATACATATAAAGATGGACAAGTAGTAAAGCGTGTAAAATTCGATTACGGTAGTAAAGTTAAAAAAGTGGAAGAGAGTTTTACTGAATATCATCCAACAGGTTCGGTCAAAGCAAAATTAAAATTTAGGGAAGGGGTCATGAATGGAGTTAATCTCTTTTATTATGACACAGGCATTCTCGAATCAATTGTAAATTACAAAAATGAGGTTTTGGACAGCACCTGTGTTTTTTTTAGAGTGAATGGATGTGTCTCTCAAATTGTTGATTATTCATTTGGAAAGTTGAATGGAATCAGAAAAACATTTAATGAGTTTGGACTGTTAATTCTTGAAGAAAATTATTTCATTGGCGAAAAATATGGGCTTGAAAAAGTTTATTATTCATCAGGCGCAATAAGATCGATAAAAAATTATAAATATGGAAAAATTGATGGAGTAATAAAATCCTATTATGAAAATGGCAATTTGATTGCAGAGGAAAATTACAGCAACGGAAAATTGGATGGAATTTCAAAATGGTATTATGAAGATGGTGGAATCATGGAATTCATATCATATAAAAACAACCTGCTTGATGGCACCATTTTCAGTTACAACTCAAATGGAGAATTAACAAGAGAAGCCCGATATGAAAACGGAGTATTAATTGAAGAGATAACCCACTGATTTTAGTATGAATAAACTTTTACTTCAAATATGAAGAAAGTGTTTTATATATTTTTTCTTTTGGAAATTCTTCACCAGTCCACAATTCAAAAGATTTTGCTCCTTGCTCTACAAACATTCTTAATCCATTTACTATACGAACACCTTTCTTCTCAGCGATTTGCAAAAATTTTGTTTTGATTGGATTATAAACAATATCAAAAACAATTTGTCCTTTTTGAAAGCAATCATCGATGGTTGTCGGTGAATCATCAACTTCGGGAGACATACCGATTGTAGATGCATTTACGATTAAATTGCTATTCCTGAAGACATCAACTAGATCGGGTGGAACAAGCGAATACGTTTTAATATCATCAAATAACATTTTCGCAGTGAAATAATTTTTCAGTGATTCTGCCTTTTGTTCGGTGCGGTTAACAATATTAATTTCCTTTGGTTTGAAATGCCGGATCAAAGTATAAATTACACTTCTGGCAGCGCCGCCGGCTCCAACTATTGTCACAGAGGATCCTGTTAATTCATCTTTATATGGGTTTAAAGTTTCAAAGACTCCGGAAACATCGGTATTGTAACCCCGCAATGCACCATTTTCATTTACGACAGTATTCACCGCACCAATCACGTTTGCTTCTTCAGAAACGTCGCTTAAAAAATCAATGATTTTTTCCTTAAGTGGCAAAGTAACATTTACACCTTTAATTCCGAGAGCTAGAATGCCTTTCAAAGCATCTTTTAAACTTGAGATAGGAACATCAAATGGAAGATAAGCATAGTCCAATTTTAAAAGATCAAATGCTAAATTATGCATCAATGGCGAAAATGAATGTTTAATTGGATGACCAATTACTCCAATTATTTTTGTATTGTGATTAAACTTATTTGAAGAGTTCATGATTAATCCCGTTTTCCTTCAACTAATTTTTCGAATAATTTAGAGGTTTTTACCTCCGGATAATCTTTAGCAAAATTATTTTTGATTTCCGGATCCAACTTAAATGCTTTTTGAAGATTATCAATTGCTTCTTTGGTTCTTCTCAACAGAAAATCAACTTTAGCTTTTCCTAAATAAGCATTTGCATTTACAGGTTTCAATCCGATGCACTTTTCGTAAGCATTACCTGAATTTATCCAATCACCAACTTCCATATATGCTTCGGCAAGTTTCATCCAAACAATAGAATCCCCGGGATTCAAATCAACCAACTTTTTATAGCTCAAAATAGAATTATTAATTTCACCAATTGAATATTCCAGTTCAGCTTTTGCCTTCCATGCATCAATAGAGTTTTCTGTAAGTTCGATTGCATTATTAAAATCTTTTAATGCAAGATGATATTTTCCGATCATATCGTAGCAATTGCCCCTTGAAAGATATGCTTCATAGTATTGATCATCAATTTCTATTGCTTTTGAAAAACATCGAATCGCATTCTGAATATCTTTTTTGTCTTCATAAGTTTGACCCAGTAAAAACCAAATGGTCTCATCATACGGATCAAGCTCTGATGCGGTTGTCAAACTTTCAACGGCTTTATCGAGCAATCCCAAGTTAGCATTGGCAACACCAAGATTAAACCAAGCACTCGAAAAATCTTCTTTGATTGCGACAGAAAGTTCAAAACAATCTTTAGCAAGTTTAAAATCACCCTTTCTGATTAAAGCAATTCCTTTATTGTAATGAGCAGTTGAGCTATAAGGTTCATAATCAAGGAATTTATCGTATGATTCAATTGCTTTTGTTAAATTGTTGATTGATTCATAGCAAAACCCAAGTTCATACCATGCGTCCACGTAAGATTCATCAATCTGAAGAACTAATTCAAAGAAGTAAATAGCATTCTCAAAATCATCGCGTCTTTCATAAAACAATCCCAAATTAAACAAAGCTTCATCATTTTCAGGTTCAATTTCCAAAACTTTTTTTAATGATTTCAAAGCATCATCCTCAAATCCGAGATTATCTTCAACAATTGATTTATTCAATAAAGCTTCGGTATCATTTGGGTTTAATGATATACATTTTTCAAATGCTTCAAGCGATCCAATAAAATCAAGTTTGTTACTTAATAATTCTCCCTTAAAATTCCAATATTCCGAACTATACGGTGTAATCGCAATAAGATTTTCTACAATAAAAAGTCCTTCATCTATATAGTTGCTTTCAATACTCTCTTCCAAAACATCTTCAAGAAACTCAATATTACTAAATATTTGCCCGTCTTTTATTATGTTTGTTGCTTTTTCAATAGAATCTTTCAGATCAGAATCCGGATTTTCCATAAAGTCATTATTTTCATTAAACTCTTCAAAAATATTCATCTATACTCCAAATAATTAGTTGAAAATCTATATCTATGGAGTGATAAAATCAAGTTGATTTTAATAAAATAATTTTATGCTAAAGGGAAGTTCATTAAATTTTCAAATTTGTACTACCGCCGAATGAAG
The DNA here is from genome assembly GCA_002790395.1 of Ignavibacteriales bacterium CG_4_9_14_3_um_filter_34_10. Taxonomy (GTDB): domain Bacteria; phylum Bacteroidota; class Ignavibacteria; order Ignavibacteriales; family Melioribacteraceae; genus UM-FILTER-34-10. The sequence goes on from PFVB01000214.1 coordinate 5,217, forward strand.
TAAATATATGATAATTGAGCTTAAATGAATATTTATCGCTGTATTTTTCCGAAATTGAGGCAATAATTTTGGAAGCATCTTTCTTGCGGGCAATACAAATCACGCTCTCAATATTTGAACAGCTAATTATCTTTGCTCCAATCACTCCGGTTTCTTTTGCTAATGTATTTACAATCATATCAAGTCTTTCGTTTCCAATGTCGTAGTCATTTCTAAGCCCTTCGTGTGATTCGAATAATAACTTCCCAAATCCATTGAAATAAGTGTTCTCAATATATTCCGTAGCTGTTTCCACGCGGATTTTTTCTTTAACAGTGTATAAAATCCTTTTATAAATTAAATTGGGAATCACATGAGTATGACGGGCAAGAAACTCTAAGGAAACATCTCGCAAATTTTTGATTCCCCAAATATATAATCGTAACGCTTGCACACCGATTGTACACTCTTCAATTCTTTCATTGCAAATTTTTCGGGGGTTGGGAATTTCATTTGAATTATCAAATAGGAGCAATTTATAGTCTTTTAAAATATCACGATACAATTTGAATGTCTTGAAGCGTAAATCCACTTTAATTATTGAACTTGGTTCTGAATTTAATATTGCATAATAATGAGAGGGATTAGACATCTTTCCAAGATATAATTTCTCGGCTTCAAGACACAATTGAAGTATTTCATCAGAGGTCAATTTGAATTCAAAAAGTTGACTGAGAGCATCAACAAAAGAAAGTTGGTTTGCAGCCACGAAACCCATTCCGATACTTTGAGGAATATTAGAATAAAGCAAAAGGTTGAATCCTTTTTTCAGTATGCCTTTGTTTTTAAGTACTGAAATCAGATTGCCCAAATATAAATTTCCACACTTTATTGAGGATTCTGCAGGATTGTTAGAATTTTCCGAAACAGAAAAATCAGGAGATTCCACGGCAATATTAATTTGTCCATCTTCAGTCGCAGAGCAAACGGCAACAGAAAAAGCATTTGCTGTGGTCAGAAGCATTATCCCATCATTGTAGTGTGTATGATCACCTAATAGAATCAAACTTGCTGGAAAAGCCGAGATGCAAGAATTACCCTTCGCTTGAAATTTCGCGTTAAAGATTTTTTTTGCATCACGAATTAATTTTTTTAATTCAGGATTAGTCAAAATATTTTTAGAAGTAATGGACACTTGTTTTTATGTTTCCTGTTAAAAGCATCAAAATCTATAATTAGAAATAACTTCAATAATTCGACAAATTATTTAGAATAAAACCTGCTATTTGATTCCCATACTCAAGTGCCGGCAAATCTCGCTGATTCATCAACACTACCACGGATAAATTCTTATCAGGAAATCTCATAAAAACATTGCTGAATCCGCATGTGCTTCCGGTATGATAAATTCTTTTCAAATTCATAAAATCATCAAGTCTCCAACCAAAACCATAATAGGATGAATCGGTTTCAGCCTTTGTGTGCCTGAAAAAAGAAAGATTCAGATTGCCACTGCTTAATATTTTGTTCTCATATAGGGACTGATCCCACAAAAACATATCTTCAACTGATGAATAAATTCCGCCATCGCCAAGCACGGCGCTTGTTAAACTTTGATCTGCAAATTCAATTTTCCCATCGATTATTGCGTATCCGAAAGCTCTATTAACAATTTCTGAAATCCCTTTTTCATAAGCGATTGTATTATTCATAGACAGAGGTTTGAAAATATTTAGATTCAGAAAATCGGCAAAACTTAATCCGGATAATTTTTCAACTATAAGGGAAAGAAGGGCATAAGCCGAGTTTGAATATCTGTAATTTGAGCCAGCAACAAAATATGTTGAATCATTTTCGCATAATATTTTAAGCACGTCTTTATCTTTTAATTGTTCATTTTGGTCAGAGGGCATGAAATCTTCATAGTCAATAATTCCCGAAGTGTGAGTCAATAGATTTTTAATTGTAACATTTTCACCAAGATAATTTAAACAGGGGAAATATTTTATTACCGGATCATCTGTTTTTAATAGGTTTCTCTGAGCCAGAATTAATATTGACGCTGAAGTGAATTGCTTGGTAACAGAGGCAAGTCGAAAATTTGTTTTAGGAGTAATTTTAATTTTATTTTGTAAATCAGCAAAGCCATATCCTTTTGAAAAAATAATCTTGCCGTCTTTAAAAACTCCAACAGCAGCACCAGAAGAATTACCAATAAACTCCTGAAATATAGAATCAATTTTCTGCTCCAAATTTTGTCCCATAATTAATGTCGAAAAAAATAAAAGCAAAATAATGTTTTTCATAAGCTCCTTTAATTATAAATTACAGCAGAAAGATAACCAACCACGCTTGTATTATCACCTGAAAAATCTCCTGAATCTGTTCTTGATAAAATTTTTGATTTAGTAAAACCCTTTAGATTAGCAGCTTTCATCAACGAAACAATTGCGCCACCGCCGCAAGCCTCACAATTTTGATTTTCAAAATCTGCCTGTAATTCCTCAAAATCAAAATCTCTGATTCTTTCCTCTACCAATTCATCAAGTTTGCCAGCCATTTCTTTGTTATAAAAATGTGATAGATCGGAACTTGCAATAATCACAGTTTCGGGACTGTAACATTCAGCAATTTTGGCTGAAAGTTCATCCAGATATTTTCTTCGCTGGTCGCCGATAACAACAGGTAGAATTTTAAAATTACCTTTAATTATTTGCAAGAAAGGTATTTGCACTTCAATGGCATGTTCAGCACGATGACCAATATCAGCCGAATAAATATTTTTTGAATTATTAAGAAAAAGCGTTCGTAAATCTTTATCAACTGCAACTTTACCAAGTGGAGTTTCGTAGAAATCACCACTGTAAACAGAAATGCCCTGAAAATAATCATGGTGACTTGGAGATAAAATTATTGCTGTCGTAAATTCCTTTTCGGATAAAACATTATAAGCAAATGCAGCTGTGTATCCCGAATAAATATAACCAGCATGAGGTGAAACGAGCCCAAAAATATTTTCACCATTAATTTCACTTTTAGTTTTAGAAAGCAAATCGGTTATCATGCTTTTTAATGCATCTGCATTTTTGGGATAAAACAGACCTGCAACAGCCGGCTTACGAATTATTTCATTCATTATTAAATACCTCCTTCTCAGAAAAAACTGTTGCGGTAAACATTTTTATATTTAATAATTTTTCTTTCCACAAATTCGATCGTAATCCTGCTTTTCGGCACAGAGAAGTTAAATATTCATCCTTATCCATATTGTGTTCAATCGGAACTTGAGGAAGCAAAAGTCCCTTTCCTTCTTTTTCATCAACAATTAATCCGTGTTTACCGATAATTATTTCTTCGTAAGAATTCATCTTAAAAGGAGGCGACAAAACGGAAACTTCAATTTGAATATGATTGAATTCCTTTTCAGAAAGAATAGGAAATCTTGGATCACCGACAGCAGCTTCAACTGCAGCAGTGCAAACAGTATCAAATAGATAGTTATCAGAAAAGATGAAGCCGATACATCCGCGAAGACGGTTATTAATAGTAAGAGTAACAAAGGCGCCGGCTTTTTGTTTCATGTTTGTGAATAATTCAAAATCAGGCTTATTAACTAAAGTTCGTTTGAATATATTTTTAATAGAGTTTCTGGCTGCTATTAATAATATTTTCTTATCCTCAATTGTGAGTTCCATTATATCACTCAAATTTATATATGTAAATCTCTAATTTATCTTTAAGAAATATTATAAGATTTTTATAAATAAAGAAAGAATCCGGTGCAGGATAGGAAACTTCAGTATTAATTATTTTGTCAATTAATAATTTTCTTCGGGGAATATTATAACAAATGAATTTATTAATTAAAAATCTATCATCAGATTTGAAATAAAAATTAAAACACAAAAAGTCATTCTTCACCGCAAATTCGATATTGCCAACGATATCTTTGCTAATTATGCTGCTCTGTATAAATTCATTTAATAAAGTGTCTGCATTTTTGTCATCCCAAAAAGAAGGAAAAGTGTAATTGGAAAAATCTTCCTTCTTAAGTGCTGTTTGGCGGAATGAATTAATCTTATCATTTGAAAAATCAAGTTGCTCAATGTTTTGTCCTGATAACAAATCAAACTTATAATGAATCCTGCCTTCAAATTTTCGAACGAAACCAAAAACACTTTCATCATCTAAAAAGAGAAATGTTAAATCATCATTCTGCCAAATAATTTTTTTTTGTACAACATCAAATGCTATTATGCCTTTATGGTCGGGCATGTCAGGCTTAGTGAATCGATGCAAAAGCAAAATGTTTTTGTGAAATTTTTCAATTCCCAGCCAATATTTCTCTTCAAACTGCATATTCAAAAACAATTTTTGGCTTTTATTCAAATCAAAACAATTGAAGAAAACCTCTTTATTATTCGTATCTCTGGTTTCAATAAGCAGATAATCATTTTCTGAAATAAGCAAACGCCAAATTTGATTTTGCGATTTATAATGCAATGATTTTTTGATTTTCATTTGATGTCAATTTTATATTTTTTCAAATCTTGCGGTAAAGTGACGAAGCATCGGAGCTTCATATATAAATTTATATCCACGCAATTCATTCCTGTTTTTAAAGACTTCTATAATAACTTCAGCAACATAATCAATATGGCTTTGTGTATAAACTCTTCGTGGGATGGCAAGGCGGACAAGTTCCATCATTGCAGGGATTAATTTCCCGCTGGAATCATATTTGCCAAACATTACTGAACCAATTTCTACAGCACGGAGTCCACCCTCAATATAAAGTTCGCAAGTGATCGATTGCCCCGGATATTGTTCGGGGGGAATTTGGGGGACAAATCTTCTTGCGTCTATATATATTGCGTGTCCTCCGGGTGGTTCAATAATTGGAATACCATTATTTAATAATTTTTCTCCAAGATATTCTGTGCTTCTAATTCTATATTGGAGATAATTTTCATCAACTATTTCCTGAAGTCCTTGTGCAATTGCCTCAAGATCTCTACCGGCTAATCCACCATAAGTAGGAAATCCTTCTGTCACAATCAGAAGGTTTCTGCATTTCATGGCAAGCTCGTCATCATTCAAAGAAAGCCAGCCGCCAATATTAACCAAAGCATCCTTTTTTGCACTCATTGTTGAACCGTCTGCATACGAAAACATTTCCTGGCAAATCGCTAAAACACTTTTTGATTGAAATTCCTCTTCGCGCATTTTGATAAAATAAGCGT
>PFVB01000171.1:0-2907 GCA_002790395.1 Ignavibacteriales bacterium CG_4_9_14_3_um_filter_34_10
GTTTTATAAATCTTTGATGAAAGATTCTGTTTTAACTTTGGGAGAGACACATTTCTATGCAAAGAATCTGCTGTTTTCTAATTATGGAATCAGTGAAGTCAACCGTGTTTTTAATTATTGTAATCTTCTATTTGGTGATCCAATAATTGAGTTTACTCTGCCTAAATTGCCAAATTTCAAGTTCACAGAAAATAGTTTTACACTAACGCAAAAAAATCCAAATGACAGACTTGACTCGGTTAATGTTAATTTTATCATTGAGAATATAGGTAAAGTTATCGATGATTCATTGTCAATTAAAGTCAATGATAATTATAATTCATCCGAGACCTTTTCAAGGACAATTGTAATACCTGTCCCTTTTTATCTGCAGGAAATGAGTATAAATATTCCGGTGTTAAAAAAGGCAGGTGAACATTTGGTATCAGTTCAGTTGAATTATGATTCCAAAATATCTGAGTCGGATGAAAGTGATAATATTTTTGAATATAGATTTAATATTTACCCGTCATCTGTGCGGGCACTTAATAATGATGATTATTATTCTGTTTTGTCTGATTCATTGAAATTTCTAAATCCAATTCAAAAGTCTCAGAATGAAAAAATACTGCTGCAAATAGCTGATAATAAAGATTTTATTGCACCTGTAGAATTGTCAAAATCTTTTGATACGGTTAAAACCAAATTTGATCTTTCAACTATACAAAATGAAAAAAGATACTGGTTCAGAGAAAAAGTTGAAGGTGAAAAAGACTGGTCAAGCATAAATTCTTTTATCAAATCTGATGAAAAATATAACTGGAAAGTCGATTCAACAGCCGATATGAAAGATATGCAAGTAAATAATGTTTCATTTGATAGCACAAAAAGAGCTTTTGGATTAATAAACAAACTTAATGAAATTGAAATTACTTCTGCTGGCGGTAATGATGGGAAGTTTGCTTCATTTATGCTGAATGGTAGAGAGATGTTACCAAATACTTTTTTCTGGGGAATTGCTACTGTGCTAATGGATACGCTTACTTATGAGCCTAAAGAGATAAAATATTTTGTATATCCTTCTTCAACTTCTGCACCGGCAATGATAGAATATTTGCAAAGTTTACCAGCACGAAGTCTTATCGCTATTACTATTTGTGACGATGGTGCACAGTCAGTTTTAGGGTACACAGGGGGAACGGCTGTTCGAAATGAAATTAAAAATTTTGGCAGCGCACTTATTGATGATGTCCGATACAGAGAGTCATGGTGCATGATTGGCAAAAAAGGTGCTCCTACAGGATCTGTTCCTGAAGTACACAAAAAATTATTCGAGGGAATGGCTGTTATAAACACTTCTGTTTCATTCAAGGCTGATAGCGGCAGTATTACATTCCCTAAAATTAAAAATTCGTCAGATTGGATTGCAGTATTTAAAAATGATTCAATACCTTCTGGAACTTCGATAAAATATTTCCCGATTGGAATTAAAAGTGATGGTACAACTGACACACTTACTGCATTAAATTTTAATGCTGATTCATCGGATGTAAAAAGTATTTCTGCAAAAGATTATCCTGAATTAGTTATTAATGCTAAATTATATTCTAATGAGTTGAAGGAATCTCCTGCTATTAATTCTGTTGTTGTTCGGTATAAAACTTTGCCTGAACTTGCTGTTAATTATCAGGTTGTTAACGTTGCGAAAGACAGCATTGATCAGGGTAAGAATTTTAATATGAATTTCAGCGTCAGGAATATCGGTGAGGTAAAAGCTGATTCATTTAACGTTAAGGCTAATCTTTATATTAAAAATTCTTTTGTGAAAACTCTTCTTGATACTTTGATTACAGAATTGCAAGCCGATTCTAAAAATTTATTTGATATTAATTATTTGACAAATCTTGAAGATGGATTTGGTGACTCGAAAATAAAAATCGTGATTGATGAAGATAATCGGGTGAGTGAGTTTTATGAAGATAATAATATTTATAATCAGTCATTCTACATTATAAAAGATACAGTTACTTCTATCACTTCGGCAAAGATATATGTTTTCTTTGATGATGTTGAAATTGTTGACGGAGATTATGTTTCAGAAAATTCGGAAATTAAATTTGAACTTGCATATCAGAGTCAGTTTCCTTATGACGATACAACAGCTGTGAGATTTTATCTAGATAATAAAATGATTTATTATTCGTCATTTAAGAATATTACGTATGATACAATCAGAAGAATTGTTACTTATACTTATAATCCTAAATTAGAAAACGGAGAACATGAACTGAGAATTACAGGTGACGAGTTGACAGGAAATCCAAGCAGTCAAAACGGTTATTATGTGATTTTTAATGTCTCAAGTGAAAGTAGAATCTTAAATACATACAATTACCCAAATCCAATGAAAACTAAAACTGATTTTACTTTTACATTGACACAAGCCCCTGATGAAGTGCAAATAAAAATTTATACCGTAGCCGGAAGATTAATCCGAAAGATTAAAAACAATTCAGCAAATATTAACTTTAATAAGATTTCATGGGACGGGCGAGATCAGGATGGAGATTTAATTGCTAATGGTGCCTATCTGTATAAAATTATTGTAAGAAAAAATGGCAAAACTGATTCGGCGATCAAAAAACTGGCAGTTCTAAAATGAAATTAAAATATTATTTCTCACTTTTACTGTTTTTCTCTTTTGCCGAAAATGTTTTGGCACAGGGGGTTGACCATTTACCAGTGCAGTTAATTTATTTTAACGGGGATGTTATCAATCAGACTTCAGTTTTGCTGCAATGGGGAACTGCGACAGAGACCAATAACTTTGGTTATAATGTTGAAAGATCTGTCAATAAAACTAATTGGGAAGTGCTTGGTTTTGTCCAGGGAAACGGCAATAGTTTTTCGCCAAAAGATTATTCTTTT
>PFVB01000171.1:3043-13108 GCA_002790395.1 Ignavibacteriales bacterium CG_4_9_14_3_um_filter_34_10
TTTCATTTTACAATCCAATCTTTCAGAAAATTGAAATCAGCCTTTATACTTCACAAAATGAGTATGTCAGGACAATTAAAAATGAATTCTTTGAAAAAGGATTGCAAAAAATACAAGTTGATTTAAGTCATAATGCCAGCGGCGTTTACTTGATATTTGTGAAGTTAAATGACAAATTTTATGTACAAAAAATTAATTTTATTAAATAAAAAGGTGATGTATGAAAAAAATATTTGTTACATTGTTATTTGTTGCTTCTTTTGTCAATGCTCAGTTCTTCAGTCCAAAACAGCAGGAAGGATTATTAGACGGCGGTTTTGGAATGACATGGATTGACGGTCAGCCGTTTTATGCGGTTCATTTGATGCCGGAAGTTGCTTTCTCTAATATCGGTATCGGATTAAATCTTAATCTGGAATTCGGTTCGAATGGAAAAATTCGCACAGAAAATTTTAATGAGTTCTCAGATTATGCAAGTATAATCAGATATATCCGATATGGACAAAAGAAAGATCCATTATATGTTCGGCTTGGTTCTTTGGATTATGCAACTCTCGGACATGGTTCAATTATGTATATGTACAATAACAGTCCAAGCTATGATGCACGAAAAATCGGACTCGAATTTGATGCTGATTTTAATAACTTCGGTTTCGAATCAGTTTACGGGACATTTGGCGAAGGCGGTGTCTTTGGTTTAAGAGGTTATGTAAGACCACTTCAATTTACCAGTGCAGGCGATATTCCAATAATCGGAAACCTTGAAGCAGGTTTGTCGTATGTAACTGACTTCAATAAAAATTCAGGAGTGATTGCCGGTACAATTGACCCCGTATCAGGAAAATTTAAATCGTCTGTTGATGAAGGAAATGTTTCCGCTCTCGGTTTTGACTTAGGTTTGCCGATTGTCCGTGCAAGTATTTTTAATTGGGATTTGTATTATGATTATGTAAAATTTATTGATTTCGGAAATGGCTCTTCGATTGGGACTGTATTTAATTTTCATGGACTTGGATTGGTTGATCTTAATTTGAAATTTGAGCGACGGATAAATGGTGATGGCTATCTTCCGTCATATTTCAATTCACTGTATGAAATTGAAAGATTCAGATTTAATCCTGCAACTTCACTGGTATCAAGCAAAGTCCAGATTCTTAAAGCTCAGGCAGCAGTTGGCAATGGTTATTATGGAGAATTATTGGTATCTGTATTAAATACTTTTAATATTCTTGGAAGTTATCAAAGATTAGACGATATGCCTCAGAGCGGCATTCTTCATATGTCAACTGAAGTTGCACCAGATGGAGTTCCGTTTATCCTCAGAGCCGGTTATGATAAGGCAAACATTAAAAATGAGAAAGATTTGTTTACACTTGATGACAGGTCATATTTGTTTACTGAAGTTGGTTATAAACCACTTCCTTATTTAATAACATCAATTGTTTATCATTATACTTTTACTCCGATTCGTGATGCGGGAGATAATATTATTACTTATAAATCTCAGAAGAAAATTGAACCAAGGGTTTCTTTCGTTTATCCGTTTGGTTTATAAATTCTTAAAGACGAAGTCAGAAAATTCTTTAACAGTTGAAAAATAAAAATCACTACCAAGTTTTTTGACTTCGTCTTCAGCATAACTATCCCATAGAACTGAAGCAATTTTAATATTAGCATTTTTTGCAGCGTGAATATCAGCAGGTGCATCTCCAACCATTAAAACATTTTCTCTATTCAGATTAAATTTTTTGACAAATATTTCAATTCCTTCGGGAGAAGGTTTGTGAAATTCAACATCATCACCGGTGATTATTAAATCAAAGTAGTTGTAAATGTTCAGTTTCCTCAATGTTATTTCTGTTGATGTTTTCCCTTTGCCGGTATAAATCGAAAGGAAAATGCCGCGTGATTTAATATTTTCAATCAGTTCTGAAATTCCGTCTATTTTCTTTGTTAGTTCATTATGCTCCGATGAATAAAAGTCAAAATAATCTTTCCGTGCTTCTTCGTATTGGTTTTTCATTAAATCTTTCAGAATAACATCTTCCGTTGGACCAAAAAATCCAATTATTTCCGAATCAGAAAAAGATTTGCCAAGATACTTTTCTGTCACATGATTGAAAGACTTAAAGATGAGCTCGTTTGTAGAAATTAAAGTACCGTCAATATCGAAAATAATTCCGGTGAGTTTTAAGTTATTTCCTGAATTCAAATAATGCAATTTTACCATCCATATTTGAGATTAATAATTTTTTACCGCCAAATTGCTGAACATTATGCATTCTGCAGCTTCCAAGTGAAAAAATCTTCTGAAAATATTTTTTGCGGTCAATATGATAAACATTACCTTCTTTTGTACTGAACAAAATATCATTCCCTGTTTCAATTGCCTGTGCGGGCATTGTATCAATAGAATAATCAATTTCATACTTATCAATAAGTTTTGCGTCTGCTGCTGAAATAACATAAAAAATTCCATTGATAGCTTTCAGATACAATGATTTTTTATCTTTGCTCATCCCGATTGATTCCCATGCTTCAAATTCATTTGTTGTCCAGTTTGTCATTCCCAACCGTAAATCGATTGCATGTATTGTTTTATCTGGTGTAGTTATGAAAACACTTTTGCCGTCACTGACCGGTTTGCAAACTGCTGGTGAGTAATAAAAATTTTTATTTGCTCTCCAGTCCCAAATCATAACACCATTATCTGTATTGACACAATAAACCTTCCCATCCCAACTGCCAAATATCAATTTGTTATTTATCAGCAGCGGTTCAGTTTCTATCATTCCTGTTGGTCTTTCAAGCATCCAGAATTCCTGCAGTGTTTCTAAATCGTAGCAAAACATTTTACCTGTGGAAGTTCCAAATGCAACGACAGCCTTTGAATCTGTAGATTTCGGAAGCAATAATTCTTTATTAGTATTTATATCAAATGTAACAAACTGTGAAGTGATTCTTTCGTCAAGACCGATTGTTTGAAGTAGCTCACCGGTGTAAGCATTGAGGGTTGTCAGTTCTCCTTCCAAAGTCCCGAAAACAAAATATCCGTCACGTACCGCTGGCTTGCTTAGAATATGCCCGTTCGAATTAAACTGCCAGATAATTTTTCCGGTTGAATCAAGTGATGAAATAATACCTTCATAAGTTGCAGTGTAAATTTTTTTATCCCAAATCAGCGGCTCAGCAGAAAGTACTGACAAAAAATCTTTGTTGAATAAAACTTTATTTTTATAACTGATTAAATCCAGAGAATCAATCTGTGGAATATCAGTCTTCTCAGTCTTGCTTATTGTTGCCCAAAGTTGAGGAGTTGATTTTTTGTCAATCTCAAAAAAGTTCATTTCACTTTTTGAGTTTACAACAAGATTGAACCCAAACGGAGTTTCGCCTTTTGCAAGCGTTGATCTTCCCATCACACAGGGAATTCCTTTGTTGAATTCCATTTTATTTGCGTGACCATGTCCATATAAAACAGCTTTGATATTATACCGCCGGATTATATTTGAAAACTTATACCAGTTATCTATTTCCTGATTCAACGGGTGATGGATAAAAATAAAAATTTCTTTTTTGGGATTGATGTTTTGCAATTTATTTTCAAACCAGATTAAATCCTGCGGAGTGAAATGCCCGCCGCCGCCTTTCCAGATAATGCCAGTGTTAATGCCGATGAAAACATCATTGTTGATTTCAAAAATAAATTTATCATCATTCCAAAGCTGCTTGAATTTCAATCCGCCGCTTTCGCTCCATTTTGTATCATGATTTCCGGGAATTATGTAGTAAGGTTTTCTTAATTTATCCAACAATTCTTTTGCTTTATCTAATTCAGAGTCTTTCCCTTTTTCGGTAATATCACCGGAAGCAATGGTGAATTTAATATCATTGTTATTGTTGATGATTGTAATAATCGAATCAAGGTATTTTTCCGCATTTGGCGAGCCAATATGCAAGTCGGAAATCCATGCAAATTGATACTTCTGTCCAAAAATTAAACCCGCAGTAAAAAATAATATTAGTAATAGCTTCTTCATCAAAAATCCAAAATGTTTTTGCAAATTTACAAAAAAGGGGAGAGAACAGAGCGGAAAATGTTTTTGAATTTTATCTAAGTATTATTTATTCAGCTAAATTCACTATTACCTATTAACTTTTTTTTATAATTTTGCACGGGATTAAATCTTCAATAGGTTATCAGAAAGATGACAAATATATCGACACAAACAGAAAATGAAACTGCGATTGAAAGCACTACTAAAACGATTCCGCAATATCATGTGGTTTTATTGGATGACAACGAACATACTTATGAATATGTTATAGAAATGCTGACGGGCATTTTTGGGCATAGTGCTCAAACCGCTTTTGAAATGGCGGTGATTGTTGATACGCAAAAAAGAGTTGTGGTTTACACGACGTACAAAGAGAGAGCAGAACAAAAAAAGCGGCAGATCGAAAATTATGGAGCCGACTGGCGTATTCCATCATGCAAAGGTTCAATGTCAGCTTATATTGAAACAGCATAAAACTGAGACATTCCCAACTGAAAATGAAGGAATTTCAATATAATAGAAATTATGCAAAACAGAGTTTATTCCATTCCTAATGCTTAATCTTGAATATATTTGTTTCATCATACTCAACGTTCTCTTCGTTTGTTTTTAGCCTGCTCAATCCGTATTTTTGGGCACAAAATTAGCGTAAATAATGGATAAAATTAGAAATTTTTGCATAATTGCACATATAGACCATGGCAAATCGACTTTGGCTGACGGATTACTTGAATTTACAGGTACAGTTACTGCCCGCGAAGCTAAAGCTCAAATTCTCGACGATATGGATTTGGAGCGTGAAAGAGGAATCACAATTAAATCGCACGCAATCCAAATGAAATATAAAGCGGATGATTCGGTTGAATATACCTTGAATCTGATTGACACACCGGGGCATGTTGATTTTACTTATGAAGTTTCACGTTCACTTGCTGCCTGCGAAGGTGCAATTCTTGTCGTGGACGCCACACAGGGAGTAGAAGCACAAACCATCAGTAATCTTTATCTTGCAATAGATGCCGGCTTGGAAATTATTCCGGTTATAAATAAAATTGATCTGCCTTCATCAATGGTGGATGTAGTTAAAAAGCAAATTGTTGATTTGATTGGTTGCTCCCCGGATGAAATTATTTCTGCAAGTGCAAAAACACGAATTGGCATTCATGAAATTCTTGAAACAATTGTAAAAAAAATCTCTGCACCGAAAGGAAATGAAAATCTCCCGCTGCAGGCATTGATTTTTGACTCGGTTTTTGATTCATACCGCGGCGCTGTTGCTTATATCAGAATTTTCAATGGAACACTCAGCGAAAAAGATATGGTCAGATTTTTTGCCCATCAGAATTATTATCTTGCCGAAGAAGTTGGAATACTCCATTTGACGAGAGCTAAAACAAAAAAATTAGTCGCCGGTGATGTTGGTTATTTAATTGCAGGCATTAAAGATGTGCATGATACAAAAGTCGGTGATACAGTTACATTAGTTAAAAACGGTGCTTCTGAGCCACTTCCCGGATATAAAGAAGTGAAGCCAATGGTTTACAGCGGACTTTATCCTGCTAATTCAGAAGATTATGAAAATCTTCGTGATGCGCTTGAGAAATTCAGGCTGAATGATTCTGCTTTGCAATACATTCCTGAGACTTCTGCTGCACTCGGATTTGGTTTTCGCTGTGGTTTTCTTGGAATGCTTCACATGGAAATTGTTCAGGAAAGGCTTGAACGTGAGTACAATCAGAATATTGTTACTACTCTTCCAAACGTTGAATATTATGTTTATAAACGAAACGGTGCAATGGTTGTTGTTGATAATCCCGCTGAACTGCCCGATATGGCGGAAGTTGATTATCTTGAAGAGCCTTATGTGAAAGCACAAATTGTAACTCCAAGTGAATATATCGGCAGTATAATGAAACTTGCTATGGATAAACGCGGAATTTATAAAAACACAACTTATATTGATACAACAAGAGCCGATGTGCAATATGAATTTCCGCTTGCAGAAATTATTTTCGATTTTTATGATAAACTCAAATCAATGACGCGTGGTTATGCTTCTCTTGATTATGAATTTATTGGTTACAGACAATCTGAACTTACTAAACTTGACATTATGCTGAACAGTGAAAAAGTTGATGCTCTTTCTGTTATTGTTCACAAAGACAAAGCTTTTGACTGGGGACGTAGAGTTTGCAGTAAGCTAAAAGATTTGATCCCGCGTCAGCTTTTTGAAATTGCTATTCAAGCTTCAATCGGGAATAAAGTTATTTCAAGAACAAACGTAAAAGCATTAAGAAAAAATGTTTTGGCAAAATGTTATGGCGGAGACATTACCCGAAAAAGAAAATTGCTCGAAAAACAAAAAGAAGGAAAGAAGAGAATGAAGCAAGTCGGAAATGTTGATATTCCGCAGGAAGCTTTCCTTGCAGTTTTGCAGCTTGACGATTAATTCAAGGAACAATATTAGTATTTTTACATATAAATAATTAAAAATTGGAGAAAACATCTGTGACTGAAAATTCTAAGTCTCAAACAAAAGCGAAAAATGGAAGCAAATCGTCGCAAAGGACAATTCAAAAAAAGACCTTTGATTTCTTTAAAAATCTTTTTTTTGCTGCAATTGCTGCTCTGCTAATAAAATCTTTCTTAATAGAGACTTCACGTGTTCCGACCGGCTCGATGGAAAAAACAATTATGGTCGGTGATTTTCTTTTTGTGAATAAATTTATTTACGGTTCTTCTTCACCTCGGAATATTCCCTTTACAGATATTGCTCTGCCTTATTTCCAGCTTCCGGCTATCAGTGAGCCTGATCGCGGAAATATTGTGGTTTTTGAATATCCGGGTGACAGAGATGAGCTTCAGCCAATAGTTATTTCCAATTATGTGAAAAGATGTATCGGTCTTCCCGGCGACACAATTGAAATAGTTGATAAAGTTGTTTTTGTTAATGGAAAAGAAGCTCCGATTCCGCCAAATATTCAGTATCTCAAACCGAGACCAATGATGGAAGGAATTCCAAACCAATATCTTTATCCAAAAAACTCAGGATGGAATGAGGATAATTATGGTCCATATATTATACCTAAAAAAGGTGATGTAATTAAACTGACAGTTGATAATGTTGAATGGTACAGAACTTTAATTAACCGAGAATTGGGTGCCGAGTTGGTTAGTACTTACCGCGGAAAAGTGACTATTGACGGGAAGAGAGTTGACACATATACAATAAAAAAAGATTATTATTTTATGATGGGCGATAACCGTGATGACAGTGCAGACAGCAGATTCTGGGGCGTGGTGCCGCGTGATAAAATTATCGGTGAAGCCCTGATGATTTACTGGTCATGGAATCCAAATATTCCTTTCTCGGATTTTTTCAATTTACTTGCTTCGGTAAGGCTAAACAGGATTGCCAAGTTGGTTCATTAATATGAAAAAGTATTTGTTAATATTTTTGGTCGTTTTTTCAACTTTAAACTTTTCCCAGTCTTCTGAAAATTTGGAAAAATATTTCATTTACTTCACCAATAAAGGTATTAAATTAAACAAAAGTTTAAGCAAGAATTCATTAGAATTTGCGGAAGCTGAAAAATTGCTTTCTGAAAAAGCAATTAAAAGAAGAATAAAAAATTCAGGTGACGAAAACTATATTACATTTGAAGACATTCCCGTTTATCAGCTTTACGTTGATTCATTGATTAAAAAAAATGTTCAGATTATCTGGAAACTAAAATGGCTGAATGCTGTTTCATGTTTTCTTAATTATTCTCAGCTTGTTGAATTAAAAAAATATGACTTTATAAAATCAATTGAGGCAGTAAAGAAATTTAAATTGCCAAAAGATGAAAATCTTATTGATGAGAATAAAACCTTGAAAAGTACTTCTTTGAATTTGGACTACGGTTCTTCATTCGATGAAATGAGTTTGTCTGATATTCCTGTCGCTCATAATCTTGGAATAACAGGCGATGGAGTTCTGATAGGTGTTTTGGATGCAGGCTTTAAATGGCAAAGCCATCCTGCACTAAAAAATATTAATGTAATTGATAAATATGATTTTGTTTATAAAGATACCGATGTAAGCAATGATAATGATTACGATCATGGCAGCTCAGTTCTCTCGCTGATTGCAGGTAATAGTCCCGGCAACCTTATTGCACCGGCTTATAATGCAAGTTTTATTTTGGCAAAGACTGAAGATGTCCGCACCGAGAAAAATGTTGAAGAAGATAATTATGCTGCAGCACTTGAATGGATGGAATCGAAAGGTGTTGATATAACTACTGCTTCTTTAGGATACAGTGAATTTGATACGGGACAGTTTTCATACACTTACAGCGATATGGATGGCAAGACAGCAGTTACAACGAAAGCGCTGGAAATAGCTTTTCAGAAAGGAATCATCACGATAAATTCTGCCGGAAATGAAGCGGGAAATTCGTGGCATTACATTACCGCTCCTGCAGATGGATTTAATGTAATAACTGTTGGTGCAGTTGACGGCTCAAATAAAGTTGCTTCGTTTAGTTCACGCGGATCAACTTATGATGGAAGAATTAAACCGGAAGTTTCTGCTTATGGTGTAAATAATCTTGTCGCTTCTGCAGGTACAAACAGTTACAAATACGGAAGCGGTACATCTTACGCAACACCAATAGTTGCAGGCATGGCGGCACAATTGCTTTCTGTTTTTCCACATCTTACAAACCGTCAAGTCCGAAGAATTTTTATTGAATCAGGTGACAGTGCAGCAAACCCAAATAATGATGTTGGGTATGGATTGCTGTCAATTAAAAGAGCTCTTGTGTATCCTAACTTTTCAAATGGAGGAATCACGCTGAATAAAATTATAATACCTGAAGAGTTTGCTTTTGATGGCAGCGTTAAAATTCATCACAAAAGAATTACTGAAAATGAATTCCGTATCTCTGATATGACTTTTGATAATCTGGTTTATCATTTTGATTTCACCGGTTATTCAGTTGGAGATGAAATTCAGTTTTATTTCACATATAATTACAACAATTCAAATGTAACAGAACCAAATATTGGATTTTACCATTCAATATTCGGAAGTGAGGATATTTCCTATGCCACTGATGTTCCGATTGACCCTGTCATTCCAGCTGATTTTAAGTTATATCAAAATTTCCCAAATCCGTTTAATCCAAGTACGATGATAAGTTTTTCAATTCCCCGTAGCACAGAATATTATTCTGTGCTACAAAATATATCACTGAAAGTATATGATATCCTCGGACGTGAACTTGCCACTTTAGTTAACGAAAATAAACCTGCGGGAGTTTATAGCGTTCAGTTTTCAATGAATAATTTAGCTTCCGGAGTTTATTTTTACACACTTAAAGCTGGCTCATTTACAGAAACAAAAAAAATGATTCTGCTCAAGTAATGACAGGCATTTTATTACCTGAACAATCCGATTACTTGGCTAATATTTATCCAAAAGAAAATTCTTTTGCAGAGATTAAAAATTTTGCGTTGTTGAACAAAATTCCCATCGTTGATGAAATAACAATGCGGTTTATAATGCAACTGCTCAAAATTAAAGATCCCGAAAGAGTACTTGAAATTGGGACTGCAACCGGGTATTCAAGCCTTAAAATTGCAGAAATAATTTCCGAAAAATCGTTATTGATTACAGTTGAAAAAAGTCCGGATAATATCATCTTAGCAAAAACCAATTTTGCCAAATATGATTTTGGAAATAAAATTAAATTGATCGAAGGCGAGGCAAAAGAAATCGTAAAAAATCTCGAATGCGGATTTGATTTTATTTTTCTTGATGCAGACAAACATGATTATATAGAATTGCTTTCGCCGCTGATAAATCTACTCACGAAAGGTGGAATTATTGTAGTTGATAATTTATTATGGAAAGGAAGAGTTGCAAATATTCAGCAGAATGAAAAAGCAGCCTCGGTAAAGATACTCCGCGAATTCAATTTGTTGTTTTTGAATGAAAGTAAGATCATTTCCAGTATTT
>PFVB01000130.1 GCA_002790395.1 Ignavibacteriales bacterium CG_4_9_14_3_um_filter_34_10
TTTTGAAATGCTTTTCCAATTAGTTATTAAGATTAAAAAGTTATCCACACTACTATTAATATTAGTTTTATTTAAATATTAATTTAATTATAATAATAATAATGTTGATATGTTTATATAGAGAAAAAGTTTCTGTTATTTTGTTAAATCAAAAGAAAAATGGATAACGTAATTGTTTATAAGTAAGAATTTGTTTTATGTTATCAACAGAATGTTGATATAATTATACTTGTTAACATTAAATGCACATGTAATTAACAAGTTACTAAGATCAATAATATTTCTTTGGATACTCAAAAAAGGATAAAACACCAATGCCAAAATTAAGTTCATTCCAAAATTTTGAATCAGTTTTAATTACAACCAGTCCGCATGTAGGAATATTTATAATAGATTCGTTACAAAATCTGTTTGTAAATAATGTAATTTCCGGATTATGTCCAACTATCAAAAACTTATCATAAATATCATTTAACGATTTTACAAAATTCAACAAATGTTCTGTAGAACAATCATATAATTCGGAATCTTTAATTAATTTTTCTTTTTCATATTCTAAAACACCGGCAATTCTTTTAGCGGTTGAATAAGCTCTTTTTGCAGTGCTTGTTATTATTATTTCTGGAAATAAATTAAGTTGACGCATTACATTTCCCATAAACTCAGCATCTTTTTTTCCTCGCTTATTCAAAGGGCGATCAACATCACTTATGGTTGGATCATTCCAGCTGGATTTTCCATGTCTTAAAAGATAAAGTTCTTTCATTTATAACTCTCTAATTGTTTTTTGAGTTTTTGAATGTTTTGTTGCTTTTGCTCTTCCAAGAATTCTTTTGCGTAGTTGCTTAAAAATTTATGAGCAGAGAAAAAAGAAATTGAGTTTTGAATAAATTCTTTATCAGAAATTTTTGAATTAAACTGATTTTTAATCTCTTTTTTATAAAGCTCATTCCTCAAAAAGAAATTTTCACAACCGACATGAAACAAATCAGCATCGCATAATATTTCTTCTAAAATATTTTTTGGAGACTGAGGAATCTTAGTGGCAAGAATACATCCTCTTACTAAATCAATTTTCTCCTTTGGATAATTATGCTCAATCAAAAATGATTCGGCAATATTTGCGCTCTCGGATTCATGATTTTTAGGAGAATTTATATAAAACGAATCATGAAACCAGGCAGCAATAATAACAGTTTCCGTTTCTTCTGGCTCAATTTTTAAGTAGGAGCAAATTTTATTAGCGTTCTCTACTACTTCCTCAATGTGATTTATGTTATGATAAAAAAAATTTTTATCGGAATTTAAAAAAATATCCCTGACAAATTTTTCACAATGTTTTAATAAGTTTGTATCCATATTCAGAATAATAATATTTATAAATTAAACAAATATAAAAATGCTTTATTAGATTAAAAATGAAAAAACCCAAATATTATTATAAACAAGTAGGAATAATTCCTATGAAAGAATCTGAAGGTAAAATAAAAGTCTTCTTGATTACCAACAGAAAAGGCACTAAATGGATACTGCCAAAAGGAATAAAAGAGCCGGACAAAACTTATATGCAAATCGCAGAACAAGAGGCTTTTGAAGAAGCCGGTATAAAAGGAAAAATATTTCCTAAAATTATAGAAACATATTTACACAAAAAATGGAAAGGAATATGCAGAGTCGATTTTTATATAATGAAAGTTAATGAAGTTTACTGCGTTTATCCAGAAAACTTCAGAAGGAGAAAACTTGTATCAATTTCCAAAGCAGAAAAATTTTTAAAAAACAAAAAGCTTTTTAATATTATTCTTAAAGCACAAAAACCAGTTAAAATAAAAACACCCTAAAAAAATCTATTCATCTTTGGACTTAACATTGGAATGCCCAAATTTAATCCGCGAAGAATAAAGAATATTGCCAGAATTACCGCAAACACAGGCATTAGTTTATTGATTTTTGATCTCAGATTAGCATTAACAAAACCCCCGAAAACAGAGGTTAAAAACATTATAGGAACGGTTCCAAGTCCGAAGAATGTCATAAAGAAAGTTGACTTAATAATATCACCCAAGGAGAGAGCACTTGCTAAACCGACATAAACAAATCCACATGGGAGCAGACCATTTACAACTCCAAAAAGAAATAAATTTGAGTTGCTGCCAGACTTTATTAATTTTGAAAAGGAACGCTTTACAAAAACATTCAATGAATTAATTATACCAAGCGAAGAGAATCGTACTTTTATGTTTGAGGGAAGAAAAACAGCAGCTATAATAATAAAACCAAAAATAATTGAAACATATTGCTGAGCACCAATAACAAAAATTTTTTGACCAAACAAACCCACAACAACTCCAAGCAAAGTGTAAGTTACTACTCGCCCAATATTATAGATTAGTCTGTTCATAACTAAATCATATTTTGTTTTATAATCCATTGGCAGAGCAAGTACAATGGGTCCACACATTCCGATGCAATGAAAACTTCCAAGAAGACCAATAACAAAACCGGCAAATATTTCCATCAGTTCACCATTAAATTTTTTTGGGTTAAAAACGTAGTTGAATTTACCCGCCAATCAATCTTGACTCGCCAAAGACCGGGGAGCAAATTTTTTGTCGGGATGACCTGACTTAAAGAATCGTCAAGTGTTACGGGTATAAAAAAATCTTTTTCTGAATTATCATCTCGCGAAAAAAAGATTGTTCCCGAAATTAAATTTTGTGAAAAAATTTTAGGGAATCTTAAAATAACAGAATCATTGTATTGAGAAAAATTGATTTGCTGTGTTAATTTTGACGCCCTGTCAGCCTTATCAATTTCCGTTTGATGGAGTAACTCTTTTTCATAATAATTATCTGCAACCAAATCAACATCGATAGTAAATGCAAAAATTACTGCAGCAAGAATCAGTAAAACAAAACCAATATAAACAGCAAAAATTCCGGTGCCCCAATTAAATTTCATTGAGAAACCTTTCTTTTAATTTTTCCAAGGAAAGAAGTTTTGATAACATCTATTGTTTTACCTTTTGAGGCAACTTCAATTTCAAGAGGAGTATTTAGTTTTTTTACATTGTCTTTATTCAAAACCACCAAAAATTTTCCTTCTGCAACCCCTTGCGGTTTTATGTCAAGATTGGCGCCGATTAATAAAATTTCGCCGGAAATGTTTTTAAGCTTTATTTCTGCAGGTAGATCGTTAAAAGTTTTGTTTACAATTTTAAAATCATAAAGATTGCTGATTTTATTATTTGGCTGCTCCTGATACAAAACCCCGGGCGTTCTAAGAATAGTTAATTCAAAGTCGGAACGGTTCAACAATAAAACAAACGTCAAACCTATAAGAATAATTAGAACAACAGTGTAACTGATTGCTCTTGCAGAGAGGAGAGATCGAATTTTATTCTCAATTTCGTTTTTTGAAGCATAACGAATTAAACCGCGCGGCTTGTTAATCTTATCCATTACGTTATCGCATGAATCAATACAAGCAGTACAATTTACGCATTCCAACTGCGTTCCGTTACGAATATCAATTCCTGTAGGGCAGACATCAACACACATGTGGCAATCAACACAGTCACCTTTTTCCTGTTGATTTTCGTTTTTCTTTATTTTGCCCCTGGGCTCGCCGCGCTTATAATCATAAGCAACAACCACAGAATTTGCGTCAAGCATTACGCCTTGAAGCCGTCCGTAAGGACAAACAAGAGTACAGGCTTGTTCTCTGAATTTTGAGAACACAAAATAAAATACCGAAGAAAAAATCAACATTGAAACAAAGCCGCTGAAATGTACAGAGACCGGTTCAGTAATTATTTTAAATAAATTATCAACACCGATGATATATGCTAGAAAAGTATTTCCAATAACAAAAGAGATAATCCAAAAAATTAAATGCTTAGAAAATTTTTTAAAAAACTTCACACTGTTCATAGGTGTTTTATCCAAAGCGATTTGTTGCTTCCAATCACCTTCAATCCAATATTCTATTTTTCTAAAAACCAATTCCATAAAAACGGTTTGAGGACAAATCCAACCGCAGAATAATCTTCCATAAACAACAGTGAAAAGGAAAATGCTGATAATTGTGGAAATCATCGCAAGGACAAAAAGGTGAAAGTCATGTGGACCGAAAGGTATTCCGAAAAGAATAAATTTGCGTTCAAGTAAATTCAACAAGATAAAAGGATGTCCGTTAATTTTAACAAACGGGGTACCAAACAAAAAAACAAGCAGAAAAAAACTTAAAAAAGTTCTTGCCGTATAAATTTTACCGGATGGTTTTTTAGGATAAATCCAAACCCTTTTGCCCTCTTTGGTAACAGTAGCAAGTTCATCACGGAATTTTTCTGTCTTCAACTCAGTCATATTTTCTCTATATTAAATTAAGAATTAGCTCCGCTTAAAGTCGAATCGGCTTTTTCATCATACTTAACGCCTTCAGGTGCTTTTGCATTTGGAGGATTGGTACCGTGAATAGATAATACATAACTGCTTACAGCCTGCATTTGATTGGGGTTAAGTTGTGATTGCCAGCTTATCATTCCTTTCTGAGGAACGCCGTACTTAATTGTTTTAAACACATTTTTAATTCCGCCGCCATGAATCCAATAATCATCTGTCAAATTGGGACCAACAATACCTTCTGCATTTTGTCCATGACAGGCAACACAGTTTTTTACAAATATTCCTTTTCCTTCTTGAATAGCACTGGCATCATTTGAAACAGTAACAGTTTCTTCGTTCAACAAAGCACCAGTCTTAATCAGTATTTGCTGCTCAGCATCGGCAATTCTAATTTCCTCCAAATACTCTTCTTCCTGAACATTGCCACTACCAATAACATGAAATTTCACCAAATATATTGCACCAAAAATTATTGCACCCCAAAATAAGGCATGAAACCAAGGTGGAATTCTGTTATCTAATTCTTTTATCCCATCATAATCATGAGACAATAAGATTGATTGCTCTTTTTCAATCGGTGTAGATTTAGTAAGAAATTGGAAAAATTTTCTTAATGGAGAGAGGAAAAAATCTCCGGCAAAGTCATTTTTCTCTGAATAAACCAAAGCAAGCCAGACAACAAAGGCAATAAGCAGAAAAGTTGCTGTTAGCATTTTGGTTGCAATGCTCATTAAATCCGCGTCGGGCTGATTTCCAGCAGCAAAAACATTTTGGCTTAAAAGCAAAAAGAAAAGAGCTAAAAATGATTTGTAATTTGTTTTCATGATTTTTTCTCTATAAAATTTTCATCAAATTTTTCTTCTAATGGTAAGTTTTCCATTTTGGAAATGTAATTTTTATCAGCCCTTATTACCCGATAAATAATCAGTAAAAAAACGGGCAGAAATATTAATAAAGAAACAACTGGATAAATATAAATACCATCAACATTGCTTAATAAATTTGAAATCATATTGTCTCTTAATTTTGTGGTTTAACTTTTATGTCCGTTCCAAGCCTTTGCAAGTATGCAATCAAAGCAATAATTTCTTTCTGTGGTTCAATGATTACACCATTATTTAGTAAATCATCAGAAATAGTTTCTGCTTGTTTCATCAAGTCGTCGTTGGCAAAATTTTCATAACTGTTTTCATAAGGAACGCCAAGACTTCGCATAACAGAAATTTTCTTTGGAGTGGTTGATATGTTTAAATCTTGTTGAATCAGCCAAGTGTATTGAGGCATGATTGAACCCGGCGACATAGAACGCGGATTTTCCAAATGCAGGTAATGCCAAAGGTTTGAATACTTTCCTCCTTCTCGTTGCAAATCCGGTCCGGTTCGTTTTGAACCCCACAAAAACGGATGATCATATACAAACTCGCCGGCTTTAGAATATTCACCGTAACGAGCTGTCTCTGATCGAAACGGACGCACCATTTGAGAGTGACATGAATTGCAAGCTTCGCGAATATAAATATCGCGTCCTTGAAGTTCCAAAGGCGAATATGGTTTTACACTTGAAATAGTAGGCACATTCGATTTAATCAAAAAAGTCGGAATGAATTCAATTACACCACCAATTAAAATTGCAACCGTAGCCAATAGCGTAAATTGAATCGGTCTTTTTTCAAGCCAGCGATGAATTAGACCATATTTCAATGGATCTTTTTCTTTTATTAGTGCAGGAGCTTCTGATTCTTCAGTGGGAATAAACTTTCCCTGCTTTGCAGTCATAATTAAATTATATATTAAAAGAATAACTCCGCTTAGATAAATTAATCCGGCGATAGAACGAATAATGTACATCGGGACAATCTGTAAAACAGTTTCAAGGAAGTTTGGATATTGAAGAACACCAAGCGGAGTAAATTGTTTCCACATCAACGATTGAGCTAAACCAGCCCAATACATAGAAGAGACATACATAACAATAGCAAGCGTTCCAACCCAGAAATGTGCATTTGCTAATTTTTTTGAATAAAGTTCAGTACCAAATAATTTTGGAACAAGCCAGTAAAGCATTCCAAATGTTAAAAATCCGTTCCAACCCAAAGCACCAACATGAACATGAGATACAATCCAGTCAGTATAATGCAGCAAAGCATTAACGTTTTTTAGTGATAACATCGGACCTTCAAAAGTGGACATTCCGTAAGCAGTTACAGCAACAACCATAAATTTTAATATTGGATTATCGCGGACTCTATCCCAAGCACCGCGAAGTGTTAAAAGTCCGTTTAACATTCCTCCCCAAGATGGTGCAATTAGCATTAATGAAAAAACAGTTCCTAATGACTGTGCCCAATCAGGCAAGGCTGAATATAAAAGATGATGAGGACCAGCCCAAATGTAAATAAAAATTAACGCCCAAAAGTGAAGTATAGATAACCTATATGAATAAATAGGACGATTGGCAGCTTTTGGTAAATAGTAATACATCAAACCTAAAAATGGTGTTGTTAGAAAGAAAGCAACTGCATTGTGGCCATACCACCACTGAACAAGTGCATCCTGAACGCCAGCATAAATAGGATAAGATTTTAAAAAAGTAACCGGCAATTCAAGAGAGTTGACAATATGCAAAACAGCAACAGTGATAAACGTTGCAATATAGAACCAGATAGCAACATACATGTGTTTTTCTCTTCGCTTTATTATTGTTGCCATCATATTTATTCCGAAGATTACCCAAACCACAGTAATTAAAATATCGATTGGCCACTCAAGTTCGGCATATTCTTTTGATGTGGTAATTCCGGATACGAGCGTAACAGCAGCCAACACGATAATTAACTGCCAGCCCCAAAAATGCAAGTTGCCGAGAAGTTTGCTAAACATGCTTGCTTTACAAAGCCGGGGGAGTGAATAATAAATGCCGGCAAAAATTGCATTTCCGACAAATGCAAAAATTACTGCATTTGTATGAAGCGGACGCAGTCTTCCGAAAGTTGTATACTGTAATCCGAGGTTCAATGCGGGAAAATAAAGCTGCGTTGCAATTATTACGCCGACCAGCATTCCAACCACAGCCCACAACATCGTAGCTATCACAAATAACTTGACAATTTTATTATCATAACTGAATTTTTCAATATTCATTTATGTCATCCTGATTTTATTTATATTTATTTTTTATCGTCAAACAAAATTCTTACCGAGGGGGTGTATTTATCCTTAAACTGGCCTGTTTTTACTGCCCATAAATAAGCAATTAAAAATCCACCGGCAACCATTAGGGAAGCACCAATTAATATTAGAATCACTTCCATTTTATTAATCCTGTTTGTTTTGCTTTTAAGTTTGTTGCAAAAGTAGTGAAAATTACAACCGAGATAGAACTAAGGGGCATTAAGATTGCAGCAATTACGGGCGAGAGATCACCTTTTAGTGCAAAGTAAAAGCCGATTAAATTATATAAAAAAGATATCACGAAACTAATTATTATAATTTTCATACTTGTTTTCGAAAAACTAATAAAATCATTTAATAAAAAAAAGGACTTTGAGTCTATTATTCCATCACAGGCGGGAGAAAAATTGTTGATATTTTCCGAAACAGAAATTCCCACATCACTTTGGCTAAGCGCACCGGCATCATTCAGCCCATCTCCGATCATCAGCACTTTCTGATTTTCTTTCTGTAGTTTATCAATATAATTGTGCTTATCAAATGGCGACTGATTGAATAATATGTTTTCAGAGTGAGAAAAAATAAGACGTAAATTTTTTTCTTCGGAAGTATTATCTCCGGTGATAAGAGAAATTTTATATTTAGTAAAAAGTTTTTTCAGCACATCTTGCAATCCTTTCCGATACTTGTTTTTTATAATAAAACATCCCAACAAGTTATCGTTAATTTTCAGGAAAACATTTGTACTGTCTGTCTCGAAATTAAAATCTGCTTTGTCTGCACCAACAAAATCTAATGAACCAAGTTTAAGTTTCGAATTATTTATTATTCCTGAAATTCCTTTCCCGGGAATTTCAGAATACTGTTCAACATCAAACAAGGAAGTTGCCTTTAACCACGATGAAATAAGCTTACTTAATGGGTGCGAAGAATTTTTTGTTAATGAACAGACAAGATTTTTTTCTTCTTGCGATAGTTCGGAACCTACGAAAGAAACTTCAGAAACGCCTGTTTCGGTGATTGTGCCTGTTTTATCAAAAACAATATGATTGATTTTGGAAAGTCTCTCAATAACATCAACATTTTTTAAGTAAAATTTGTTTCGTCCAAATATCCGCATTGCATTTCCAAGAGTAAAAGGAGTTGAAAGAGCCAATGCGCAGGGGCAAGCAATAATTAATACGGCAGTGAAGGCGTTGAAAGCTTTATTAGTATCAGAAAAGACCCAAAAAGAAAAACCGATAATTGCGACAATCAAAACAGCAAAAGAAAAATATTGGCTTACAACATTGACAAGGTTGTTAATTTTGCTATCAAAAGATTTTGAAAAAGCCTTACTGTTCCAAAGCTGTGTTAAATAACTTTGAGAAATATCTTTAATCGTTTCGACCTCGGCAGCAGCGCCAATAATTTTTCCACCCGCATAAATAAAACTGCCATTTGATTTTTCAATCGGTGTTGATTCACCGGTAACAAAACTGTAATCAACCAAACAGGTATTGCTAATTAAAACTGCATCGGCGGGCAATATTTCGCTATTATGAATGATAATTCGCTGCCCGACTTTAATTTTTTCAGCAGGAATTGTAGTTTCACTTCCGTTTTTGTTGATTGTTACGGCAATTGGGAAATAAGATTTATAATTTCTTTCAAAATTTAATGTGTCGTATGTTTTGTTTTGAAATAATTTTCCAAGCAGGAGAAAAAATATTAATCCGGCGAGAGAATCAAAATAACCGGGACCGGTTGAAAAAATAATTTCATAAACACTTCGCAGGAACAGCACAAAAATTCCAAAAGAAATTGGAACATCAATATTAAATACACCCTTTTTCAATCCCTTAAAAGCAGATAGATAATATTCACTCGCACTATAAAAAACAACCGGAAGAACCAGAAAGAAATTTATTATAAGAAAAATGTTTTTCAAGTTGTCGGTAACAATGTCTTGCAAAGAAAGATACTCGGGAAAACTGAGAAGCATAATATTTCCAAAAGTAAAACCGGAGACACCAACTTTATAGTAAAGATTTTTTAATACAGTATTTTCTTTTTCGGCATGATTTTCATCAAGGTTCAGCAGGGGCAAATATCCGAGTGAATCTAAAAGTTCAACAAGCCCTTTGAGTGAGATTTCGTTATGATTGTATCTGACAGAAAGAATTTTTTTGAGAAAATTTACTTCAGAAAATTTTATGCCCGGACTTATTTTATAAAGGTTTTCCAAAATCCAAATGCAGGAACTGCAATGCATTTGCGGAATCGAAAAAGTTATTGTTGTTGTCTTGTCATCAGCAAAATCAATAAGCCTGGCAATGATTAGCTCATCATCAAGAAAATCAAAATTTCTTTTAACTGTGTTGTTTTTATTTATACCGGGCGAGGAATCAATAGTATAATAATTGCACAGATTGTTTGCCTCAAGAAGTTCATAAACAGTTTTGCATCCGTTACAACAAAATATTTTATCATCAATGTGGATATTCGAATCTTTACAAACTTCTCCACAGTGGAAACAAAGAGGATATTCAACGTTATTTTCTTTTTGCACTAAAAGTTTATCTCAAA
>PFVB01000198.1:0-10119 GCA_002790395.1 Ignavibacteriales bacterium CG_4_9_14_3_um_filter_34_10
AAAATAGTAAAAATATTTTTATTTGCAAATAAAATATTTCTTTTATCTGAATATTTTTAATCCTGAAATTACTCTCAGCAGTTTGAAAACAATAAAAACAATCAGCAAAATATTGTAACGGGAGGAAAAAATATAATGTTGTATGCAATGATATATTAATCATAAATTCCCAATCAATAAGAATGCTTATATTTACAGCATAAAAATTAAAGATTATGCATATCAACAACGAAGATACAATAACAGCACTTGCAACTCCTTCGGGTGAGGGTGCAATTGCAGTCATCAGGCTCAGCGGTGATAAATCGTTTGAAATTGTTGACAAAATATTCCGTGGTTCAAAAAAAATATCTGAGTGCAGCTCGCATACAATTAATTACGGAAAAATAATCGGCAGCAATAACGAAATTATTGATGACGTTCTTGTATCGGTTTTCAGGAAGCCAAACTCATATACAGGAGAAGATTCGGCAGAAATAAGCATTCACGGAAGTCAGTTAATTGCACAGAAAATTATTGCAGAATTGCTGAAATATGAAATACGTTTAGCAGAGCCCGGCGAATTTACAAAGCGAGCTTTTCTGAACGGCAGAATTGATCTTGCACAGGCGGAAGCTGTGGCAGATGTAATTCACTCTCGCTCTGAAGCCTCTTTGCGCGGCTCACGAAATCAACTTGATGGAATTCTTTCGTCAAAAGTAAAAACACTCAGAGAAGAACTTCTTAATATTTCCTCGCTAATAGAACTTGAGCTTGATTTTTCTGAAGAAAATATTGAACTCATTGCAAAAAAAGACATTCAATCCAGAATAGACAAATTAGAATTTGAAATAAAGACGCTTTTAGAAACATATAAGTTTGGCAAAGTAATTCATGATGGCGTAAATGTTGCCATAATTGGCAAACCAAATGCAGGGAAATCTTCTTTGCTGAATTATCTGCTTAAAGAAAATCGCGCTATTGTAAGTGAAATTCCGGGGACAACAAGGGACATCATAAGAGAACAGGTTACAATAGGCGGCATTTTGTTCTTTTTGTTTGATACAGCTGGCATGAGGCACTCAACAGATGAAATTGAAAAAGAGGGTGTCCGCAGAAGTCAGGAAGCGATAAAAAATGCGGATCTTATTTTAATGCTTTTTGATTCCACAGAAGATTTTCCAAAAGAAATTTATAATCAGACAGTAAATTTTTCAGAAAGCGGAAAAATAATTTGTGTTTCAAACAAGATTGATATTTCGGAAAAGATTCACCCGCAGGCAGATTGTTCAATTTCCGCAAAGACTGGCGAAGGAATTGAAAAACTGTTTGATTTAATGAAAAATAAAGCGGTGGGGAATATTAACTTTACGGAGAAAAATGCAATTGTAACAAACCTTCGGCACGTTAATGTTCTGAAAAAAGCGGCTGAATATCTTTCGCTTTCTGCAAATTCTCTGGCAAATAACTTAAGCGGTGAATTTGTTGCCCTTGATCTGAGAAATGCTGCCGGTCAACTGGAAGAAATAATTGGTATTGTTACAAACGAAGATATATTAAATAATATTTTTTCGAAATTTTGTATCGGAAAATAATGTTCCACATGAAACTGAATGGTTGCAAAGAAATAAATTCGTTTCACGTGAAACGGAAAGGTAAATTTATTTGAATTATGATATAATAGTTGTTGGCGGGGGACATGCAGGCATAGAAGCTTCGGTTGCCGCTGCAAAGATGGGCTGTAAAGTCGGTCTTGTTACGATGGAGAAAAATGCACTCGGACGCATGTCGTGCAATCCTGCAATTGGTGGAAGCGCCAAAGGACATTTAGTACACGAGATTGATGTGCTTGGCGGTGCAATGGGTTTGATAGCGGACAGAACCGGCATTCAGTTTCGCACATTGAACAAATCCAAAGGTCCGGCAGTTTGGGCGGGCAGATGTCAGTCTGACAGAAGCCTTTACTCTGAAGAAGCAGTAAGATTCGTTTCTGCTATCCCAAATATTGAGATTATAGAAGACTCAGTTGTCGATGTTGTTGTTGAAGACGGACGTATTGTTGGTGCAAAATCTTTATATGGCAAAGAATTTATCTGTAAAGCAATAGTTGTTTGTTCCGGGACATTTCTGAACGGATTGATGTATACAGGATTTAAATCTACAAAAGGAGGGCGATTTGGTGAACCGCCGGCGACAGGTTTAACCGAATCTTTGGTCAAGCTGGGATTTGAATCCGGAAGGTTAAAAACTGGAACGCCTCCGAGAATTATTAAAAGCACAATTAATTTTTCAGGATTACAGGAACAACCCGGCGATGAATATCCCGAACCGTTTTCTCTTCGTACAAATAAAAAAGAATTTCCTTTTCTCCAGCAGGTAAGTTGTTTTTTGACTTATACAAACGAAACGGTTCATAAAATTCTTGAAACAGGATTTGACCGATCGCCATTGTTTACTGGAATAATTAACGGGGTAGGACCAAGATATTGTCCTTCTATCGAGGATAAAATTGTAAGGTTCGCTGATAAAAAATCTCATCAGTTGTTTATTGAACCGGAGGGGTTGGATAAAGATTTAATTTATCTAAATGGTTTTTCTTCGTCGCTACCCGAAGATGTTCAGTTAAAAGCGTTGAAATTAATTCCCGGTTTGGAAGAAGCTGTTGTTGCCCGTCCCGCTTATGCAATTGAATATGATTATTTTCCGTCTTATCAGATTGATCTGACAATGGAGACCAAAAAAATTTCCGGACTGTATTTTGCCGGACAGGTTAATGGTACTTCTGGTTATGAAGAAGCCGCTTCACAGGGACTGATTGCCGGAATAAATGCTGCGTTGAAAATTCAAAAGCGAAAAGAATTTACACTGAAAAGAAGTGAAGCATATATTGGTGTTTTGACTGACGATTTGGTTGACAAAACTATTAATGAACCTTACAGAATTTTTACATCAAGTGCAGAACACAGACTTATTTTAAGGCAGGACAATGCTGACAGAAGGTTATTAAAATATGGATATAAGCTTGGGTTAATTCCTGCGGAAATGTATAATGAACTGAAAGAAAGAGAAGTTCTGATTTCAGCAGGGATTGAATTTTTTAACACAAAAAGAATTAAACCGGCGGAAATAAATCCTTTTTTACAGGGTGTAAATACTTCGGAAATTTCAGAACCGGAATTGATTTCCAAAATAATAAAAAGACCGGAAATCAGGCTTGCAAATTTGATTCAAGATTTGAAGTTTGATAATCCGATAATCAACGCTATAAAAAAGGACTCAAAAGCACTTGAACAGGTTGAAATAGAATTGAAATATGACGGATATATTTCTCGCGAGCTTGATTTGATCGCAAAAATTGACAGGCTTGAGAACACTAAAATCCCTTTAGACTTCAACTTTATCAATTTAAATCAACTTTCTGCCGAAAGCAAAGAAAAATTACAAAAAATCAAACCACGAACACTCGGACAAGCATCGAGAATATCAGGAGTAACACCTTCTGATATTTCGATTTTATTAGTATATTTAAAGAGTTAAACTTAAACTTTGAGTATAATTGAATAAACAAGAACAATATTTTCGCGAATTAAAAAGCTTTTTTTGGGAAAACAACATGCCTCCCGATGAGTTTCAGTTAGAAAGATTGGCTTATTTTGCTTCAATTATTACGAAAAAAAACGAAGAGTTAAATTTAATATCCCGCAGTGATGTTAAGAATATTGTTGAAAATCATATATTTTTATCATGCCTTATAAAAAAATTCTTTCAATATAAATTCACCAAATTTCTGGATATTGGAACCGGCGGCGGATTTCCCGGAATTCCTTTTGCAATCACAAGTCCGATGACTTCCGGGGTTTTGGTTGATTCAATTGCAAAAAAAACCACAGCTGTTCAGGAGTTTGTTGATAAATTAAAATTGTTATCGGTAAAAGTTGAAAATATGCGTGTCGAAAGTCCCGAATTTATTGCAAAATACAAAGAATCCTTCGATTTAATAATTAGCAGAGCAACTGTACCTGTAATTATTCTTGTCAGATATTCGCTCCCAATAATTAAAGAACGTGCGTTTATTTTGGCAATCAAAGGCGGGGATTTACAGGCCGAAATTAAAACTGCAGAAATAAAATATAAAGCTCATATCAAAAAGGCGACAACTTTTGAGATGGCATATAAACCAAGCAACATAAGAAACGAAAAAGATAAAAAATTAGTTATGCTGGAATTAATAAGATGAGCGCAGAATCAGAAAAACTTTTTGACGAAATCAGCAAACTTTCAACCGAACAAAGAAATCCAGCCTCGGTAAATATTGATAAACAATCAACGGAAGAAATTCTTCGCATCATAAATGATGAAGACAAAAAAATTGCATCTGCGATTGAGAAAGAAATTCCGTACATAACCAAAGCGGTTGATGTCATTGTTGATGCAATTAAAAACGGTGGAAGACTTTTGTATTTTGGCGCAGGCACAAGCGGCAGGCTTGGTGTTGTTGATGCTTCGGAATGTCCGCCAACCTTTGGAGCTCCATATGATTTGATAGTTGGTTATATTGCCGGTGGGAATGAAGCGATGTTTCGGGCACAGGAAGGTGCTGAAGATTTTGAGGAAAACGGCGCTGTAGATGTACTGAAAGCAAAAGTTACAGATAAGGATGTTATTTGCGGAATTGCAGCAAGCAGAAGAACGCCATATGTTATTGGTGCAATAAAAAAGGCAAAAGAAATCGGTGCAAAAACATTATACATAACTGCTACTCCGCGTGATGGGTTTAATATTAAAGAAGTTGATATTGCAATTTGTCCGAATGTTGGTCCTGAAGTTGTAATGGGTTCCACCCGTATGAAAAGCGGAACAGCTCAGAAAATGGTTTTGAATATGCTTACAACCACAACATTTGTCAGGCTTGGCAAGACCTATGAAAACATGATGGTTGATTTACAGCAGACGAACAAAAAGTTAGTCGAACGTTCAAAAAAAATTGTTATGACAATTACAAATGTTGATTATAAAACCGCAACAGAATATTTGGAAAAATCAAAAGGACACGTAAAGTCGGCATTAGTAATGATAAAGACCAATTGCACTTATGAAGAAGCGCAAATCCGTCTTGAGAAAGCTTCGGGTTTTGTAAGAAAGGCAATAGAAGTCTAATTCGTTTTATCTTAACAAAGTTAAAACGCAAAAACATTTTCTTCTCTCGTAATCATCAGATTGTAAAAACTAAAAATTTATCTGATAAACATTGGTTTTATTTAATTAAATTTAGTTAAATAAAATTATAATATATGAGTGAATTAGTTCAAAAACTTCTTACATATCCGCCGCAAAGAGATATTGTTTTTGTGCTTGGCGCCGGAGCTTCATATCCGGATGGCGTTCCGCTGCAAAGACATATTCTGCCGATGATTCTTGGTAATTCCGCGATTAATAATTCTGCTATCGGCAAACAGGCTATTGATTTTATTAAAGATAATTTTGCTTACAACAGCGAGAAAAATCTTTATCCGCAGCTTGAGGCAGTGTTTGGATTTCTTGACTATTTTATTTTTCAGAATGAAAACCTTTCCTCAAAATATTCTGTTGCAAATATCCGGCTCATAAAAGAATATTTGATCAAGTCAATTCACTATATCGTCAACTTACAAACCGACAAAGAGAGTAAAGTTTATCAAAAATTTTGGAGAACAGCTTTTCAGCAGACAAATAATTTTTCTGTAATGACTTTAAATTATGATACTTTGCTCGAACAGGCGTTTAATATTTTTTCAGGACAAAAAGCATATATAGATTATTCCATTCATTTAATGAATTATAATAAAGGTGCGGAATTCAGCCAGTACAATTTTTGGATTAATCCCCGCGAACCGATATTTGTTCCGCAGGATATAAATCCCGTTCCGCTGAAAATATTAAAACTTCACGGAAGTCTCAATTGGAAATATTGCAGTTGCTGCAATCAAACTTTACTGACTCCATGGGACAGAGAAATTGACTTGAACCGCGGAAAATTTACCGGTTATACTTATCCTGACAAACAAAAGTATGATTTTACATGCCCAAATGACGGAACGGATTTTGAAACTTTAATAATAATGCCATCTTATGTAAAACCATTGAATCAACCGATTATTTCGCAGTTGATGGGAGAAGCCGCAAGGGAAATTCGTGCGGCAAAAAAAATAGTTTTTATCGGCTACTCGCTTTCAAATGCAGACCTTCATATTCGTGCGCTATTCAAAAAACAAATTAACGAACAAACAAAAATTATTGTAGTTAACACAAGAGAAACAGAAGAATTCAAACTGAAATATTATTCCATATCAGAAAACGTTGAGTTCATTTACTCATCGTTTGAAAATTTACTATTGTCAAAAGAATTAACAAAAAAAGTGTTTGAATAAATATCTGAAAAATTTATTATTGTTTATGAGTTTGAAATAAATTTTTAATTCAGAAAAATTTCTGCAGTAATAAATTTGTACTCATAAAAAATCATTTCATCATAAAAACAGGGAGACTTAACATGAAGAGAGTTTTACTTTTATTCGTGCTTTTTTCAACACTAACTTTTGCTCAAAGCAACTGGAATATGGTCTGGAAATTATCTCAAAAACCATTTATGGATCCGCAGATTGGTTCGGAAATGGCAATTGTCAAAGCCGGATTTGATACCGATCAGGACGGTTGGGGCGAGTTTCTTTGTGCATGGACAGATCTTGATAAAAATTTCATATTGATGTATGAAGCCTCTGCAGATAACACATATGATTTGGTTTGGTACTGGCAATATCCGGTTGCAGCAAATACTTTTGCAGGAGTTGCTGTTGGTGATATTGATAACAATGGCAAAGTTGATATTATTACAACAATGCCGTCGGTTGCAAATACAGAATCACCGAATCCTCCGCGTCTTTGGGTTTTTGAATGGCAGGGAGTTGTTGGAGAAAATAATTACGGAAACGGAACCGGCGATGCAGTAACACCAACTGCCGACTGGAATTATGAACTGCCGGACAATACCGATTTCAGACCATATAGTTTAATCGTTGAAGATATTGATCATGACGGAAAAAACGAATTAATAACAGGAGTGCGTTCCGGAGACAGAGGCAGAGAAATTCTTGTTGCTTCGGTTGAAGGAGAACTTTCCGGATTTGGTTTCTGGCAGATAGAATTTAATTATGCTCAGGCTTTTGGTGGCTCGGTTTATAATGTTACTACAGGCGATATGGATCATGACGGAAATCAGGAATTATATATGTTCGTTTGGGATTTATTTACAATGAGAATTTTTGAATGCATGGGTGATCAAAACTATCAAGAGGTTTTTGCCGTTGATAATCTCTATTCAACTCAGGCAGTTGATTATGGTTCATTGGAAGGTGTCCGTGTTGCTGATGTTGACGGTAACGGAAAGAGTGAAATGTACATTGCAGGTACAGAGCCGACAAACACAGTTTTTGTTGTGGATGAGACTGATGATATTAGTACGCTCACTTCAGCAAACATACATGAACTGTTAAGTTTTCCACAAATTGGAATAGGCAAACTCAGAACATTAAATATTGGAGATCCGGATGGTGATGGAAATATGTCTCTGTTAATTGGCGGTGAAGGAAACGGTCAGATTTTTGAAGTTGAATACAAAGGCAGCGGAAGCCCAATTGATGGTGCAAACTGGGAATGGAAAGCAATATTTGATGTTTGGGAATACAGCGGAATTGCCCCAACTGCAAATCCAACATTAACCCCAAGATATTTTTATGGAAGTTATGCAAACGATATGGATAAAGATGGAAAGCCTGAATATCTTTTTGTTAATTACAGTACAGATTTCAGTGTTTGGTCTGATGATGCTTATGTTTGGATGCTTGAAGTCGATAATGCAAACAGTGTCAGAGGGGACAATAATCTGATTCCGAATAAATTAGAATTGAATCAAAACTACCCAAATCCGTTTAACCCAAGCACAGCGATAAAATTCGGACTTCCTGAAGCACAGTTTGTCAGCATTAATATTTATGATGTGCTCGGCAATAAGTTGCAAACCGTTGTGAATGAAAATTTACAGGCAGGAACTTATACTTATAATTTTGATGCTTCAAAGTATCCGTCAGGAATTTATTTTTATTCGCTGACAACAAACAACAGCACAATTACAAAGAAAATGATGCTGATTAAATAATATCAAAAATTTCCGGGGTTTTGTGTATAATTCAAAAAACCTCGGAGTTTTTTTTGTTCTCCAATATATCTCAAAACAAGTTGTAAGTCTTATGTGGAATAAAATTAAAATCGTTTTATGTGCTGTCTTTTTCTTTTCGGCAAGTTTGTCTGCACAAAGCACAGAGCCCTTTATTTCTTTGATTACTCCGAATGGCGGTGAATATTGGACTGTGGGCAGTTACCCAAGAATTACCTGGAAGTCGGCTAACATTCCGTTTGTGAAACTGGAAATTTCGTATGATGCCGGAAATAATTGGGAGACAATAAGTACGGCAGCAACTACGGAAAATCATTTTTTCTCTAACTGGAAAACCGGAAATGTTGAATCCGAAAAATGTTTAATAAAAATCAGCAAATACGATGATCTGGAAATTTTTGCTATAAGCGATACTTTTTTTACAATTGCAAAAGACAGCACGGTAAATAATGTTGTTGTTGTTGGCTCATCAACAGCGGCAGGAGTTGGTCCAAGCAAGATTGACAGTTCGTGGGTTGTTTGCTATAAAAATTATTTGTACGAAAGAAACACAACAATAAATGTAATCAACCTTGCCGTCAGCGGTTATTCTACTTATGATGTTATGCCAAGTGATTTTGCTAATCCAGAAAATCGTGCCGCACCAAAAACAGAACACAATATTTCCAAAGCACTGGAATATAATCCTAAAGCGATAATTATAAATCTTCCTTCGAATGATGCATCCCAGAATTATTCTGTAAGTGAACAGCTTGCAAATTATGATTTAATCTGCTCAGCCTTGGATTCATTGAATATTCCCCTTTGGGTTACAACTCCGCAGCCAAGAAATTTTTCCGTAGATAAAATTAAAATTCAATTTGAGATGCGGGATTCTACCTATGCAAAATTTAAGGACAGAACATTGGATTTTTGGACTGATATTGCTGACAGTTCGGGGAGAATCAATCCCAAATTTGATTCCGGTGATGGGATTCATATTAATGATTCTGCTCATGCAATTTTATTTAACAGAGTTGTTGAAGCAAATGTCATTCAGCCACTTTTGCAGAAAGTCGAAGAGATAATAGTTAATCAATCAGACAGTACTATTGAGCAAAAAAATTTTCAACTGAATCAGTCATCAAACAAATTTAAGTTTTCTGTTTTATATCCCGACGTTTATACATTAAAAATATTTGACAATACTGGGAAAGAAATTCAAACATTGCTGAATAAAAATTTGCTTCCTGGAAATTATTTGATAAACTTTGCGGCAAAAAACATTTCATCAGGAATATATGTTTATCAGTTAGCCGACAGTCAAAAGGTTTTATCAAAGAAAATGATTTTCATTAAATAAATTGGCAAAAGAAAATTAACAAAGAGGGAAAAAATGATTTACGATGTTGATTTGGAGAAAATACTTTTTTTAGATATTGAAACTGTTCCACAGTTCGAAGACCATTCGAAGCTAAGTGAAAAAGAAAAAGATTTTTGGGAAAAGAAAAGCAATGCTTTCCGAAAAGAACAATCACCGGAAGAAGTTTATGAAAGGGCAGGTATTTATTCTGAGTTTGGAAAAATTGTTTGTATTTCCGTTGGTTTAATCAGGAAGAAAAACAATGTGAATTACTTGCGGCTGAAATCATTTTATAATGATGATGAAAAAGTAATTCTGACAGGATTCAAGGAATTGTTAAAGAAGCACTTTAACACCGACAAACACATGCTTTGCGGACATAACGGAAAAGAATTTGACTTTCCATATATTGGTAGAAGAATGCTGATCAACGGAATAAAACTACCGCTACTGTTGGATATTGCAGGCAAAAAACCGTGGGAAGTAAATCACCTTGACACAATGGAATTATGGAAGTTCGGCGATTACAAACACTATACTTCGCTGAATTTACTTACGCATATTTTCAATATCCCAACTCCGAAAGATG
>PFVB01000198.1:10200-11581 GCA_002790395.1 Ignavibacteriales bacterium CG_4_9_14_3_um_filter_34_10
GGATGTAAAAGCAACGGTTCAGTTGTTCTTGCGTTTCCGTGGAGAAGATTTAATTCCGGAAGAAAATATTGAAATAGTAGAATAAATTTTAAACAAATAAGACTGCCATTCTTGTATTTTTGAGTTTATTATTCTATTTTTCAGATAATTAACAAAGAAGAAAAATTTCATCCAAAATTAAACTCTCTGTTTTTTTTAAGTTTTTGGTTATTAATTAACACAAGTGGAGGTATCATGGTAAACTATAAACCATTTATAAATCTATTTTTCATTTTTATATTTTTTTTATCAACTCAAATTTTTGCCAATATTTACAGCTCTCAACTTAAGGTCAGCAATCCGGACGGCACAGCATTCGATGGAAATTTTGCAGACGGAACACCGGCAGTGTTATCATTTTTCCTGAATGATTCTGCCACGTCAGTAATTATTGAAATAATTGATGCTGTTGACAAATCTGTTGTTCACACAATTGATTTGGGTGCTACAGGAAGAAGTTATCACGAAGCAATTTGGAACGGTGAAGGTGCAGTTTCGAATAAAACATATATTTATCAAATAACTGCTAAACAGAATAATTATTCAAATACAAACTGGACAATATTTTATGATTCCGGCGGAATAGGGATTTTTTCGCGCGGATTGGATATTGTAACAGATATGACTCATCCGAATTTTGGATTGATGTATGCACCGAATAACGGCGGACCTCTTGGAAAAGGAATCACAATTTATAATCCCGATGCTTCGCAATTTGATACTTTTCTTGTCGCAAAAGATGTTTCTGAAGGCGGATCAATTGACTGGGGCAGCGGTGATCCTTTTGCTGCCGGTGTATTCGATGACCTCGGAAGATTTTATGTTTCATCAATTCCTTTCGGTGAAATACGAAGATTAAATTTGGATTATACAATTACTCCTGTATTAACAAGCTACACAAATCCGCTTGGAATATTTATAACCGGAACAGGCGAAAACAGAACAATTTATTTTTGCTCGGATACAAAAGTATTTAAAGCACCAATTGGAAATGACGATACATTCTCCGGCTTTACAGAAGAAATAGCAACATTTGATAATATAATTCCGCGGGCGATTGCAATTGATGATGATAATAATCTTTATGTTGCCTGCAGAACAAATGCAACTGACTTGAACAGCAATGGTGCGGGATTATATAAATTTTCTTTGAATGGAAATCTGCCTGTTGTAATAACAGATGCAATATGGTCTTTTGACGAAACAGTTACACATAAAATTTCTGACATGCAGATTGATTATGGAAATGACAGAAACACGAGCAATGATGATATTTTGTATTATGCAACCCGTGCAGATGCAAATAATAATGATGATGGGGTTTGGAGAATCGCCGATTTGA
>PFVB01000129.1:0-4800 GCA_002790395.1 Ignavibacteriales bacterium CG_4_9_14_3_um_filter_34_10
AAAAGAAAGAAAAAAATCTACAATAGTAATTTCGAGTTTTATACTTTTTACAATTTTAAGTGCCTATACAGCTTCACAATATATAGCAGCTTCAAAAACTTTCAACATTTTTTTCAACATTGATTCCAATATTGGGATAATACTTACTGCTTTAATTATAGCATCCTATATAATATTAGGTGGATTAAGAGCTTCTGTTTGGACCGATATTCTTCAGATAATTGTAATGGCAATTGTCACTTTGACTATGCTTCTCATTAGTTTTTATGATATAGGGGGCATTAAAAATTTAATAACATCTTTAAATAATATTGATCCAAATTTATTAGCACCATTTAGTGGAATGACTTTAACATCCATAATTGGGTTTATTTTGGGATGGTCGTCTGCTGCTTTCGGTTTTGGCCTAAGCCAACCTCAAATTATAGTTAGATTTTTTGCTGGTAAATCACCTGAAGAAACTCAGAAAGCAAAATGGACTTACATTTCATTTCTTCAGTTTACTTGGATTGGGATGACTTTATTTGGTTTAATTGCTAGAGCGCTTTTAAATAATGTTGATGATCCAGAATCAGTCCTTTTTGTTTACGTAAATAATAATTTTTCATCAATTGTTGCGGCTATAATTCTTGTTGGCGTTTTTTCTGCAATAGCATCTACAATTGATTCTTTGGTTCTTGCTTCCGGTAATATCCTTAGTGTAGATATTTTAAAATTATTTAATAATAAAATCTCGCAAAAAAGAATAGCTCATCAACTATCTTCTTTATTAACGATAATTTTAACAGTTATTCTAGCTTTATATGTTCAATCAAGTGTTTTTACTTTATCAGCATTCGCTGTTTCTTTCTTAGCAGCAACTGTAGGCGTTTCAGTCCTATTAAAAATATTTAAACCTAATGTAAGCGTTTTTACAATAAATACAGTTTTATTAGTAAGCGGAATATTTGCAATAATGTGGCGTTTGTTAGGATACCATAATTTTATAAATGAAGCATTCCCTTCTGTTATAATTGGTCTTTTAATAGGAATTATTTCAGAAAAAATATTAATAAAGGCAAAGGTAGAGGTAACCACATAACAAGTGCTTCAACCCGACAGCGTTTTCGCATTCGGCATTTGTGCAAATTGTAAAGGTAGTTGTTCCGTGTCGGCTAACTTGTTCGGCCTTGTTCCGCTAAACAAATTTTTTTAAATCATTAATGTTTGTGATTCTATTCGGCAGTCTTGCTCTGGGCTGCGGGTTAAGCACAACGCCGTTAGGCAGTTGTCCAAGGTATCATATGAAAACTAAAATATTATTTCTGATCATACTTCCTTTATCATTTTATTTCTATGGTTGTAGCACTTCAGTAAGTTTAGGAATTCAGACTTTTAATGTTGCTAACGAAAAAGGAGATTCTCTTACATTCTATCTTGGCTCTAAAGAAGATGGATTGAGTAATAAATTACTTGTTATGATTCAAGGTTCTGGGAATGAATCAATTAAACGAAGATTTGGTTGGGGTATTGAAGCAGCTTCTTTAGGCTACGATATCTTGTATCTTGAAAAATATGCTTTTAATGACTCTTTGCTTTTTATACAATCTGATTGTAGAGAAAGAAGATTAGGAGATATACAGTTCGCTCTGAACTATATCGAGAAGAATGCTTATAAAAATAGTCTTGAAGAAATATTTCTATTTGCCGATAGTGAAGGAGGAGCTTTAGTTCCAGAATTAGCATATAATAATAGCATAGTAAAAAGAGCCATTATATTAGCAACTGGTGGCTATGAACAGTCAAAGCAATTTGAAATTTTATTTGAGAAAGAAAAGAATGAAAATTATAAAGGTTTTCTAACAGCCAATGGAATTACTTCGAAAGAAGATTTACAAAAT
Source organism: Ignavibacteriales bacterium CG_4_9_14_3_um_filter_34_10 (assembly GCA_002790395.1). Lineage (GTDB taxonomy): Bacteria > Bacteroidota > Ignavibacteria > Ignavibacteriales > Melioribacteraceae > UM-FILTER-34-10. The sequence goes on from PFVB01000129.1 coordinate 1,881, forward strand.
CAATATGATGTTATCAAAAATAATCCTTCAAGTGAACAAATATGGCTCGGCCATTCTTATAAATATTGGAATAGCTATTTGTGGTATAATCCTGAGGAAATTATTGAAAAGATAGATACACCAATTTTACATATAATCGGGGAGCGAGATAGGAGCGTTCCTGTTGAAAGCATTGAATACTTAATGAAAAGATATAATCATAAAAAAAATCTGGAATTTCATATAATCCCTGATTTAGATCATTCATTTACAGATTCTAACGGTAATAAACAGTTTAATAAAGTGTTAAAAGAAATTGTGTTACCTTGGTATAAATCAACAAATTAAAAAACTGCCTAACCAGCCAATCAACCCGACCGCCTTTTCGCATTTGGCAGTTTTTATTTTTTGGGCTTGGTTATTCCGTTACAAGTTTGTTGTTCTAAGTAGTTCTATTAATTAATATGGTTGCAAACTGCACTTGCGAAGAAAGATAAGTGCAGTTTGCTTAATCTTTGGCTTTGTCGTTCTAATCTGCATTGCTGTTCTGGGCGGCGGCTTAGCAACAAGTACGTTAGATTTCTTAATTTTGGGGATATTGTATGAAAAAATTGTTTTTGTTTTTTTTCGTTATTAACTCTTGCCTTTTATTTGCTCAAAACGATAATGATACATTCGGTAAAAATAGTATCTTATTAAAAAACTTAAGATTAAATATTCAAGCCAATGTTTTACAAAGATTTTCTTTGAATGATGCTTTGGGTAAAAAAGAATTTAATTTGGACAATACATTTTCAGCCGGTCTTGAATTTGTATTTCAGTATAATGGAAATATGGATTATGGTGTTGGAGCTTTCTATCAATCTCCAACTTCTATTGATTCAACTTTAGGTAAAATTGGAATGATTCCAATTTATGCTTTTATTGATTTTCCATTAATTGAAAATGGATATTTCCCAATTAAGTTTTCTGCTCAGTTTGGCTATGCTTTTCTTTCAGCCAAAGATGGTTTAGAAAAAGTCAATAATGGAATTTATCACGCATTTGGAATAACAACTGTAATTTCTAAATATTTTCAACTTAAATTCTTATATGCATACAATTATGGAAAAGTAAAGTTGGACTCGTATGAATATTCTTTACGAAAAGAAAATTTAACTTTAGCATTATATTATAAATTCTAATCGCCAGCTAATCAGTGTTTCAACACCGACCAACATTATAGTTTGTCGCTATTGTTATGTGCTTAAAGGAGATAACAAAATGAGATACTTTTTTATTATAATTTTAGCAATGACATTCTGCTGCGGGCAGGGTGCAGGATAACATTTTGGTGCATTATTAATCCTGAATTCCTGCCGGTAGATTAAAAATACCTTTTCAGTTCAGCAAGATATTTCTCAGCAAGACTTTCAGCAGATTTCTTGTTTTTTGCTTCAACCGTGCATCTGATAATCGGCTCTGTATTTGATTTACGGAATTGAACCCAATGATCATCAAAATCTATTCGCAAACCGTCTTCTGTATTTACCTTCCCTGATGAATATTTTTTCTGCAGATTTTTAATTATTGTATCGGGATTTGCTTTTCCCAGTTCAATTTTCTTTTTGACAATAAAGTACTTCGGCAAAATGTTTTTCAGTTCACTCATTGTTCCGCCAAATTCCAATAAGTGCTGAAGCATGATTATTGTACCGACGAGAGCGTCTCTGCCGAAATTAACTGCCGGAAGAATCACGCCGCCGCTTCCTTCACCACCGATAATTGCTTTCACTTCTTTCATTTTCTTTACCACATTTGCTTCGCCGACTGACGAACGATATACAACCGAGCCGAGTTCTTTTGCAACATCCTCTGCTGAGCGGCTTGTTGATAAATTAATTACAGCAATTCCTTTTTGTTTTGATAAATAAAATTTTATTGCCTGTGTAATTGTATTTTCTTCTCCGAAAGGCTCTCCTTTTTCTGTAATCAAAACAAGTCTGTCAACATCAGGATCGACAACAATTCCAATATCAGCATTAAATTTCTTTACTGCTTTCATTGTACTTTTAAGATTTTGTGGAATCGGTTCAGGGAGTCTTGGAAAGATTCCGGTTTTCTCACAGTTAAATTCAATCACATCACAACCGAGTTTCTTCAATAAAACCGGCATTGAATAAGCCCCGGCTCCGTTTACGCAATCAAGCAAAACGCGGAATCTTCTGTTGCGGATTTTCCTGATATTAATGAAAGGAGTTTTGAGAACAGCGGCAATGTGATCTTCAAGTCCTTTTGAATAGACAGAAAGTTTTCCCAATTTATTCCAAGATGAATATTTTGCTGAAGAAGAATTCAGATTTGACAGCATTAATTTGTTTTCTTCAGGACTTAAGAATTCGCCATTTTTATTCATCAGTTTCAATGCATTCCATTCATTGGGATTATGGCTCGCAGATATTTGAATTCCCCCGACGGCTTTTAGGTTTTTTATATTGAATAAAACTGTCGGAGTAGGGACAATTCCAATATCAATTACATCATTCCCTTTTGCAAGTAAACTGCCAATCACTAAGTTTTTGACCATATCGCCGGAAATTCTGCCGTCAGTTCCAATAATTATTTTTCCGTTTCCCGAAAAATCTGCAAATGCAGAAGTGTATTTTAAAATTTCCTGTGGGAAAAGTCCATCGCCGATAATTCCCCGTATTCCCGAAACGCTAACCATCAAAGTGGGCATTTTGCTCTCCATAATATTATAAAAAAAATACAAAAACTATTTAAAGATAATAAATGATTAATTGACTAATAAGAATATGTTCTCTATTTTTACAAAAATTTTTTGAAATCATTGAGAGAACTAGTCAATTTTGCAAATTCAAATAAACAAATCAATCATAAATCTAAGCAGGTGGTCAGTATGAAAAAATCTTTACTACCTTTCCTGGTAATTCTTCTCCTA
>PFVB01000129.1:4812-6980 GCA_002790395.1 Ignavibacteriales bacterium CG_4_9_14_3_um_filter_34_10
ACTTTCGCTGGCAATACCGGAAAAATCTCCGGCAGAATTACAGATGAAACTACAGGGGATGGGTTGCCATTTGCAAATGTTCTTGTTGAAGGAACATCAATAGGTGCTGCGTCGGATATTGATGGATATTATACTATCCTAAATATTCCGCCGGGAGTTTACACAGTAACAGCATCAATTGTTGGATACCAAAAAAAATCTTTCGCCAATGTCCGGGTGAATGTTGACTTCACAACGCGACTTGATTTCAAATTGAGTTCAGGCTCAATTGAAATGGAAGCTGTTGTTGTGCAGGGTGAAAGAAATCCTCTTATCCGTGCAGATTTAACAAACCCGACGATTGCAATTACAGCCGAAACAATTCAAGAACTTCCGGTTGATCAAATTTCTGATGTTATTAAATTGCAAGCCGGTATTGTTGTCGGTGATGATGGTGATATTCATATCCGTGGCGGTTATGGAAATGAAACTTCATATACATTAAACGGAATTTCACTGAATGATCCTTATGGAAACAGAAGATCAGTCGGGCTTGCAACCAATGCAGTTCAGGAAGTTTCGGTTTCAAGCGGTACATTCAGTGCAGAATACGGAAATGCACTTAGCGGCGTTGTAAATTATGTTACGAAAGAGGGAAGTGATAAATATACTTTCAGCCTGCGTGGTTATATGGGCGATTATGTTACATCACGGAATAAATTATTCCAAAACATAGATGATATTGACCCGATGAATCGCAACAGGATGGAAGGAACATTCGGCGGTCCAATTCCCCTTTTGGGCAATAAAGTAAAAGTTTTCTTTTCCGGAGTTTATGAAAAATTCAAAGGTTCGCTTAATGGAATCAGACTTTATAATCCAACTGATTCATATTTAAGCAGGGAAGTTTTTACCTCAACTGATTCAAGAAAAGATATTTCAACCAAATCATATTACTTTAATCCTTACATTGACAACAGTAATGGTTTACCGACAGGAGATGGTAAGTATGTTGCTATGAATCCATCAACGAGTTACAATTTCCAGGGAAACATTATTTTTAATTTAAGTTCTTTGTTTAAATTAAAATATGAAGCTGTTTATAATCAAGGTGAATCACGTGGATATAGATATGCATGGAAATTTAATCCTGATGGACTTGGTACAAGCTATTCAGATGGTTTCATAAATACTTTTGATATTACGCATACAGTTAATGATAAATTGTTTTATACACTGAAAGGTTCTTTCGGATATAATGCAAGTCAGTATTATAAATACAAAGATGTTGATGACCCAAATTATTTGCCAACTTTGTATCAGTTGGGTGTTGGAAACACAGGTTTTGTTGCAGGTGGAACCGACAATTACCGTTCAAGAAGAAGAACTTCCACAACAAGTATAAAAGGTGATTTGGTAAGTCAGTTATTCAATTCTCATGAAATCAAAGCCGGTTTTGAAACCAGATTTCACAAACTTTTTACAGAAAGTTACAGCGTAAAAATCCGGGATATTGACGGCAACAGTATTACAAATACAGACTTATTATATGACACAAGCCTTGTGATAGTAAGAACAAAACCTGATGCGAATATAGAACCATCATTGATTTCAACTTATAAACGTTTTCCTGTTGATGCTGCTTTTTATATTCAAGATAAAATCGAATTAGCTTCTACTTTAATATTGAATGTTGGTTTGCGTTATGAATATTTTGATCCCAAGGCAAATTACAATGCCAATTTAACAGAGGATTTAAAAGATCTTCAGTTTGGATTCATTGACCGAAGCAACAAATCATCTAAACCAAAGCAACATCTTTCACCGAGAGTAAGTGTTTCATATCCTATTACTGACAAAGGTGTCATAAGATTTTCATACGGACATTTTTATCAAAATGGTTCACTTGCAAGTCTCTATTCAAATCCTGATTTCTATGTCGCAAATGTTGGCTCAACGCCTTCATTTGGTAATCCTAATGTTAATATGCAAAGATCAGTTCAATATGAATTAGGTCTTCAGCAGCAGTTGGCTGATGATTTCAAAATGGAAATTACCGGTTACTACAAGGACGTACGCGATTATATTTACTCGCAGACAGTATTTACAAGTACAGGACGACAATTCAGCGTTCTTACAAACCTTGCTTATTCAAACGTACGCGGAATCAGTTTGCATTTCGAAAAAAG
>PFVB01000129.1:7017-10111 GCA_002790395.1 Ignavibacteriales bacterium CG_4_9_14_3_um_filter_34_10
TATACTTTCCAGATTGCTGAAGGCAACAGAACATATCCAAGTGAAGATTTGTTTTTTAGTGAAGTATCCGGAAAGCAGACCGAGACTTATTTAGTGCCTCTTGGCTTTGATAGACCTCATGTAGTAAATATTACTTTTGGACTGAGCCAGCCAAATGATTGGACCGTCGGCTTGATTACAAATTTGCAAGCCGGAACTCCTTATACACCACAATTTCCGTCTCAGCTTGTTCCGATTACATTTGAACAAAATTCAGCTGCTCAACCTTTGCAGTGGAATATGGATTTGAAGCTTGAGAAGTTCTTTACAATCGGACCAATCAAGTATTCAGTATTTTTACATGTTGATAATTTGTTTGATATTCAAAATGAACTTTCTGTTTATTCAAGTACCGGACGTGCATTAAAGAGTATTGATGAAGCTGTTAATCCATATTTGTTTAATGATATTAAAAACAGAATCAACAGAGGTGATAAAGGATTAATGAGCATCAATGAAATTAATGGTTTTTATGATAACAGACCCGAAAGAGTGAACAGACCGCGCGAAGTCCGACTTGGTTTTTCACTTTTATTCAATTAAGAAATGATGAGGAAAATCGATATGAAAATAAAATCAATTATATTATTTCTTTTGACAGTATTGATGTTTTCGGGTAAAATTACTTTTGCTCAGGAAAAAGATCAGTATGGCTATCCGATTCTCAAATCGTTGTCAGAAGATGATGCAAAAAGAATTTTTGGAGATATGTACGCTCCGAAATTATTTAAAGTAAATGGAGATCCACGCCAAAGCAAAGAATCGATTATAAGTGGGAATAAAATAACAACTATTCTATTTAACTACGCTTCCATTTGTGCACCAAACAGACTTGGAAACATTGCAGATCTTGTTTGGAACGGGCTTGGTTATGGATTTGAGTTTGGACCATTGGCTGCTGCAGAAGTTGTTGATGACAGTGGCAAAGTTGTTCAGATTGTTTCGGATTCGTTTATTCGGACAGGACAAGGCGATTATAGTCCCGATGGGACATTAAAATGGGGTTGGCTGCCAAAATCCGGTTATGTTGATACAACACAGGGAGAGATTGCAAGGTTAAATATTGGTGATTCGAATGGTGATGGGAAACCGGATTCATGGCCTGAATCATGGTACTCTGCAGGTGCCGGAAAATATATTTGGCCTGCATTTCTTGGTGATCAGGCAACTGCACCGGATGAGGAAGTTTATTTTGTAGTTGATGATTTTTCAAATGCAGAATTTAAGTACACTCCATCTCCTTCTGATTTGACAATGAAAGGACTTGGATTAAATATGGAAGTCCGAATAATACAGTTTAATAATCCGCTTGCTGAAGATATTATGTTCCTAGTTTATCAGATTACAAATGCAAGTGAGAAGACAATTAACAGAGCATATTTTGGAATGCACGGTGATCCGCACGTTGGAGGTCCATCTAACTATTCAGATGATATGGCTGGTTTTATTGACCCGTTTGGAAATTCACTTCAGTTGACAAATGCTCCGCAAAGAGCAAGAAACATGGTTTATTCTTGGGATAAAGATATGTTAGGTGACGGTGGCAGACCAGCAGGTTATTTTGGCTGGAAATTTCTTGAATCTCCTTCAAATGCAACGGATGTTTTTGATAATGACGATGATGGAATTGCAGATGAATCTCCTTCGAATTCTGCTGGAAATTTTATTGACGGTGTAAGTATTCCTTTGGTAACTCCGAATATTTCTGATGTTGCAAAATATACTGCAGTTTATGGCGAACCAAAACCAAGATATGAAGGTGATGAAGACGGTGACTGGAATTCAGATAAAGATGATATTGGTATTGATGGAATTGGTCCTGATTCTCCTAATTATCCCGGTGCTGATTTTGGTGAAGGTGATGGCAAACCATCACAAGGCTGGTATATTGATCAGAATGGTAACGGAAAATATGAAGTTGGTGAGGCATTCAGCGAGGACAGATTAATCGGTTATATCTGGGCGGGAAGTGAACCTAATTTTGGATTGAGAGATATTTCCGAATCAGATCAGATTGGACTGAGCAGTTTCCATGCTGCAACTTATACAAACTCTTTGCCAAACGTTCCAATGAATGATCCGTTAATGTGGGAATGGCTGTCATCTGATACAATTGACACAGCTCAGGAATTATTATCCGAACCCGCAGATAACGTATTTAACTTTGGAACCGGTCCATTAAAACTTGAACCGGGCGAAATTCAGAGATTTTCGATGTGTATTCTTTTTGGAAATGATATCAATGATTTGATTCTGAATGCAGAAACTTCTACAAAAATTCTTGAAGCAGACTACAGGTTTGCTCAACCTCCTGCAAAGCCAATTGTAAGTGCTGTTGCCGGTGATGGTAAAGTTACTTTGTATTGGGATACACGATCAGAAGAATCAGTTGATCCTCTATCCGGAGTAAAAGACTTTGAAGGATATAAAATTTACAGAAGTCAGGATTATACTTTCAAAGATGTATTCACAATTACAGACGGCAAAGGAACGCCGTTTCTTGGCAAGCCTCTTGCTCAGTTTGATTTGGATAATGAGTATAAAGGTTTCCATCCTGTTGAATATCAGGGAAGAGCCGTTAAATATTATTTAGGAGACAATACCGGTTTGGTTCATAAATTTGTTGATTCAACAGTCACCAATGGAATTACTTATTATTACGCTGTTGTTGCTTTCGACCATGGAACAAGTGAAATACCACCTACTGAAAATCAACCTGTAATACTTAAAGATGCGATAACGGGAGTATTTACATTTGAAACCAACACATCGCAGGTAACTCCAAATTCGCTTGGCAGTGGAATTAAAGAAGCTGAAGCAGGAATTGCCGGTTCTCCTGATCAAGTAAAAGGAAATTCAACTGGAAAAATTCAAACAAAAGTTCTTGATAATTTAATGGTAGAAGATAAATTGTATTCAATTATTTTTGATGAAGATGCAAAATTCAGCGTTTTGGATTCAACCGGAGTTGAAGAAACAATTACTTCAAAAGATACTGTTTTTGTTGATTTGAAGAACAAGAATGTAAAATTATCAAGCGTTTCAGTTTATGATG
>PFVB01000129.1:10149-10689 GCA_002790395.1 Ignavibacteriales bacterium CG_4_9_14_3_um_filter_34_10
AAGTGAAATATAATTTCTATCCGGTTTATCAGAGTGACAAAATTAATTCTGAAGATTCAAATCCTGCTTTCAAAGGAATGAAAATTTATATTCAGAATGACCCACTCGATTTGGATGAATCAAATTCAGGTTGGGCGAGCGGTGTTCAGACAAATATAGTTGATTCTGTTTTATGGAGTCTTTCAAATTCAGCTTATGTTGGTAATCCGCATGTTCAGTATCGAGCTGATTGGGAAGTAAGATGGAATGAACCAACATTAAATGGAGATGGGACATGGACAAATCCGGGAGACACAGCTAAGACTACAGGTGGGAAAACAGTTGTTACTCCTTTCAAAGTATATAATATGTCAGAAGTTGACTTAAATGGGAATCCACTAAAGGCAAGCTATTTGGTTCATGAACCGTTTAATGCAACAAAGAATAACAACAAATGGGATTGGGGCGAATATTTGTTGCTAAGACCTCAGGATGCTACAACCGGAGCAAAGGTTTCATACTATGTAAAGTTTATGTCCCGACCGGATACGATAAGAATTG
>PFVB01000129.1:10707-12812 GCA_002790395.1 Ignavibacteriales bacterium CG_4_9_14_3_um_filter_34_10
TGTCTATGATACAACAACAGTTTCCTGGAATGCAAAATATCCAAAGGCTGGCGATGTTTATCATGTCAGAACAACTAAACCTTTCATGAAAGGTGACATGTATAAATTCGAAACCAAAGCAATTCAATTTGTGCCTTCAGTTGCTAAAACTAATTTGAATGATATATATGTTGTGCCAAATCCTTATGTAGCTTTTTCGCCTGCTGAAGGACCGGGAAGGACGGGTGAAAAACGAGGTGAAAGGCAGCTTCAGTTTAGGAATCTTCCGCCTAATTGCACAATAAGAATTTACACGATAACCGGTGAACTTGTTCAGAAGATTGAAAAGAATGATAACGGCAGTTTAGCCTATTGGGATTTGTTATCATTTGAAGGACAGAGAGTTGCCTATGGTGTATATATCTATCATATTGATGTTCCAAATGTCGGTGAAAAAATCGGCAGACTTGCGCTAATTAAATAAGAACTAAGGAGTTTTCAATGAAAAGAAAAATATATTTAGTGATTTTGATAATGACGTTTTTAGCGTCAAACTCCTTTGCTCAGCTTTTCAGAAGTACATCGAAGGTTGGTACTACTGCAGCACAATTCTTAAAAATTGGTGCCGGAGCCAGAGCAATAGGAATGGGCGGTGCATATACCGCATTGGGAACTGATATTTATTCAATATATTGGAATCCAGCCGGAGTAGCTCAAACTACTTCAAGTAACGAAGTTGCTTTCAATCATGCAAATTGGCTTGCAGATATCAAATACGATTTTGCTGCAGGTGTCATCAATATGCAGGATTTCGGAGTTCTGACTGCAAGTTTCACGTCTCTTCAGGTTCCGGAAGATAAAGTGCGAACTTTTGACAAACCGGAAGGCGATGGAAGAACTTGGGATGCGAGTGCAATTGCCATCGGACTTGGTTATTCAAAAAATCTGACAGATAGATTTTCAATAGGATTTCAGGCAAAATATATTCGTGAAACTGTTTGGAATTCCGGTTCATCAGGATTTGCTTTCGATGTAGGAACTCTTTACAGAACCCCGTTCAATGATTTGATGATTGGTGCTTCCATATCGAACTTTGGCAGCAAGATGAGGCTTGATGGACGAGATATCAGATATAATGATGATCCAAACGATAATCTTGATACAGGTCCAAACAACGTTCCTGCTCTGTATCGAATGGATGATTTTGATCTTCCGCTAACTTTCAGAATTGGATTGGCGATGGACGTAATAAGTACCCGCTATTTCAAATTTTCTGCTGCTGTAGATGCAGTTCATCCAAATGACAATACAGAATACATGAACGTCGGTGGAGAAATATCATACGATAATATGCTGTTTGTCCGTGTCGGATATAAGTCATTGTTTATGGAAAACAGCGAACAAAGTATGACTTATGGCGGTGGGATTAAGTATCCTATTATGTCCAATCTAAGTATAACTATTAATTATGCTTATGCGAAGTACGGAAGATTGGAAAATGTTCAGTTTTTTGATATTGGTTTGATTTTCTAATTTATCAGCAAATTTAGGCTGTTGATTATATCAGCAGCCTTTTTTTATTCATGAAAAATTTAACCATATCCAAAAAGCTTGCAGATATCAATAATCTTCTTGTTGCTCATTTCGGAGTTCCTCCCCGAAATAAAACACGGGCAAAACCAATTGATATGCTTATTGCCACGATACTTTCACAAAACACAAATGATAAAAACTCCTTTCAGGCTTATCTGAATCTACGACAACGTTATAATACTTGGGCTGATTTGGAGAAGGATTCGCAGAAAAATATTGAGGCTGCAATTCGAATTGCCGGTTTGGCGAACCAAAAAGCTTTTGCAATTAAAAATATTTTAACAGACTTAAAAAATCGTTATCATCAATTTTCTCTCGACCATTTGGAAAAATTGTCCGACTTTGAAATTATAAATGAACTTACGAATTATGAAGGCGTTGGAGTGAAGACGGCGAGTTGTGTTTTGCTTTTTTCAATGCACAGAAATATCTGTCCGGTTGATACACATGTTCACCGCACACTGAACAGAATCGGTTTAGTTGATACAAAGATACCCGATAAAACTTTTATAAAACTAAATTTCAATTTTCCA
>PFVB01000090.1 GCA_002790395.1 Ignavibacteriales bacterium CG_4_9_14_3_um_filter_34_10
TGAACTTTCATTGATCTGGGAAATGATGAATAAAAATTTAATTCCTGAAAAACCTATAGCCTGCGTTGGAGAAATGTGGAATAAAATTGTTGCAGAAATGGAAAACAGAATTATGCTTGAAAAAAGAAAAACTGGACTCGTTAAATGTTTTAATGATTCAGATAATTGTGCAGATTATGTTATTGATTCTCTTAAGAAATAAAAGACAAAACATTTTTATAAACATTATCTATTTCAAGCTCTCTGATGCATTTATATTTTACGTCATTCCGGGTACAAGTCAGAGGCTTTGGTGAATAATAAAAGCACGGCGAGCATTCCAAGTTAAGTGATGAGACTTTATAATTAGTTTTCCACGGATGAATGTAGTTCAGATTCGTTGGACCAATCAGAGAAACCACATTGAGTGCAAGTGCAGAAGCAACATGCATCAGGCTTGAATCATTGGTTACAAATACTTTCATGCGACTCATTATCGCTGCTGTCTGTGCAAGATTTTCAGTACGCACACTAAAAATATTTCCCGATTGTGCGAAAGAGATTACCTGATTTTTTAATTCGTCTTCATCTTTTCCGCCAAACACGAAAATTTTTGCAGAATGTTTTTCAACCAAAAGTTTAGCGAGCCTGCCGAATTTTTCTGTAGCCCATCTTCGGTTTGCATGATTTTTTAATGTTGAACATCCGGGATGAAAACCAATTAACAAATCTGAATTCTGAACATTTGCATTGTCAAAATAGCTTTCAGCAAAGACGTAATCTTCTTTCAGCAAATTAAATTCGAGTTTCCCAATTTGATTTATTTGCTGATGTGAAAGTTTTTCTATCAGCTTAATATTCTCTTCAACATTATGAAACTGGTCATCTTCCTGAATTCTTAAATTATTCAGAAATCCAAGATTAACGCAATCTTTTCTATTATAATTTATAGCAAGCCGACGTTTAGCCCCAATTAAAAAACTTATGACATTATATTCTTTTCGATTGGATGGATAAACATTTATGGAAGTATCATATTCACCCATGAATTGAGAAACAAATTTTAATGCTGGATAGAATTTTTGATTGATAAAATTGAAATGATAAATATTGTTGAAGTAGCTTAACCTTGAATAAATATCCTTAACTCCTCCATACATAACAACAGCATCAATAACAGAATTAGGATAAATTCTTCTTAATTCTTTGACAGCCGGAGTAAACATAAGAGCGTCGCCAATACCGGACAGAGCTAAAATTAATATCTTGTTTTTTTTTGCGGTCAACTGTGTTATCTCAAAAAGGTTTTTGTTACTATCAAACAGAATTTATTATTTATTGATTGTCAGTCGCGGAGAAATCCGGACTGACAATCAAAATTTTCAGAATCCCATCATTTTTATTTGATTGGAATTACAGGTTTATTTATTTCGGTGCTTTCATTAAGTTTTTTTCTGTAATCCTCAATCAACGATTTAATTCCCTGATCGGGCGAAGGTAGATTAGATTGTAACTTGGTGAACAAATCAATTAATCTGTCGTAGTCGCCTCTGTTTTCATAAATCTCTTTTAAGATTACGTAAGGATTATATTCACGGTTGAAATCCAATGGATTTTTCTTAAGCATTTCCAAGGCGGTTTTTTCGACTTCACGAGTCAGTTCATTATATTTTTTCATCTCACCTGCACTTTTGTAGAGCGATGAAATATCATGCAGAAGTTCATACCGAACAGGAATAATAGCTCGCGGCAATTTTTCTTCCATTTTATCCAGTGTTGCGATTGCACTTTGCTTGTCATTTTTTACCTGTAAATAATAAATCGCCAATCTCAAATATGAATTGCGGTAATTCTGTGCTAGCCGCTGATGGTTTTCATCGAGGAAAACAGTTTTGTCATTCAGTCCGCGGTATTTAAATCCCGGCTGATAATTCTTCGAATAACCGGAAGGTTCATTAAATAATTGCTGCTTCAGAATTTTTTCATTGACAAAATAAAAACTATTTTCTCCTTTGTATGGAACAAGCTTTAATGCAAGTCCTTCCATCTGTAAATAATCATCAAGATTGAGTTTGCTGTTATCTGCGCAAGTTACTGCAAAATAAATTGGTCTTTCCCAATTACTTGCTTTGATTAAATCCAAAACTGCAAGATCCTGAATCCTAATAGCTTGCACATCTCCAAATTGTGCAGTTGGTTTCATCTGCCAAGAAAAAACATTTTCATTCTTAATCAGACTATCTGGAACTCCATATTTTTTATAAACATCTTTGGAAATAGGGAGAGTAATTATTTTTGTCTCCCATCTTTCCGGACCCATATTGTCAATTTGCGAATCCGACATTGTCATTTTTACTTTTTGTGCACCATGCGGACTATTGTTCTTCAACTGTTTTATATACCATGGAGTATTTAACAAACTCAAGTTTGCAATTCTTACATCTCTTCGAACACCCTCCACATCCTGAAGATACCAAAGAGGAAACGTATCATTGTCACCATTTGTAAATAAAATTGCATTTGGTTCGACGCTTTGAAGCAAATTATAAGCATAATCCCAAGGTACAAAATTTCTTGCTCGATTATGTTCAAAGTAATTTACCCGAAACATATTAACAGGAATTAATATCACGAAAAATGTCAATGCAATTCCCTGAACTTTTTGACTTGTTGAGGTCTTTTTTATGTACTCGCTTAACAAATCAAAAACATATCTTGCACCAAGCGAAATCCAGATTGAATAAACAAAAAAAGCTCCCACATAAAAATAATCCCTTTCTCTCGGCTGGGGCTGCTGCTGGTTTTGATAAAAGGCAGTCAAATATCCGAGGAAAATAAACATCATCGTGAAGACAGATGCCATCTTCCAATCTTTCCTAAAATGATAATATAGCCCGAGTAAACCCAATAAAAATGGTATTGCAAACAAATCTGTTATATCAACTCCTGCATCCTGATCAGTTGAAACTTTGCCAACATAATTCCACAATAAATACCTGTTAAACATGTGATTGATTTGATATGAAATCAGGAAATCAAGATCGCTTGTGTATTTTGTGTAAATCTCCTGCTGATGTGGTTCCTGTGAAAATCTTCGCTTGAAATTAGGAAAATCACCATACTGTTCACGATTAACATAAGAAAACATTTCGCTCATTGTTTTAGGACTATTCAAATTAATCGGTGTTTCCTGATTTGATCTTATCATTATCATTGCATATGAAGAATATCCAATAAGAGCAAAGAGAACAGCTTTTAATGCAAAATGCAGAGTTTGTTTGTTCTTCTTATCCGACCAATAAATTAAAAATACCAGAACAGAAAAAATTGCTAAAACTGTTATGACATTTCCCCAAAAACTGTTCCCGCTGATTTCATAAATTACTTTCGGAAAATATTTTACCAAACCGGGATAAACAATTGCAAGTGAAAGTCCTCCGATTAATATTGGCGGATAAAAAGAATTTCTTGTGAAAATCCTCTTCCATAACGCACCCATGAAGATAAGAGAAATTACACCGATTAAAAGAACAAATCTCTGATCAAAAGAATGATACTCTTCAGGTTGCGGCGGGAAAGCATTTGTTTCGCCTGCCCACATAGCAAGTGCAATAATTGTAGCTATAACAGAATGAATTAAAAACAGAATTCCTGTTTTCCGCAGATGAGATTCATCTGTAACATATTTTCTGAAAACAATAACCATAACAATAGGAACGAGACCAAGCACGGACATTAAATGCACACCTGTTGAAAGTCCAATTAAATATGCAATCATAATTAAATACTTTTCATTATCAGGTTCATCAGCCCGTTCATTCCACAAAATTATAAGGTAAGTAATAAATGCGATGAAGAAAGTTGATAAAGCATAAACTTCGGCTTCAACCGCATTGAACCAAAATGTATCGGAAAATGCAAGTGACAAAGCCCCGATTGCCGCTACCGAGTAAGTCAAAATTCTCTCGAATAATGACGGATAATTTTTACCTTTAAAATTTTCTATCAGTTTTACTGCAATCAGATAAAGAAATAATATTGTGAATGCACTTGAAATCACTGAAATCGCATTTATTCTTAAAGCGAGATTATCAGCAATTGGAATTAAAGAAAATATTCTTCCTAATATTAAAAACAAAGGAGTTCCCGGCGGGTGAGGCACTTGCATCAAATAAGATGAAGCTACAAATTCCCCGCAATCCCAAAAAGAAACCGAGGGCTGTACTGTAAGAAAATAAGTTATTAATGAAACAATAAAAACAATTAAACCGATAATTTTGTTGAGATGTTTTTGCATTATTTATTCCTCTGTATTTCCGGAATCTGAATTATTCTCCGGGTTTTTGAAAAATATATCTAAATTCTTTTTTTCTCTGTGAACATAATATTTGTCATAAAGCTCAATAAGTTTCTGAGCTGATAATTTGTCAAAATCTTCATCATCGTGATGTCTTTTAAGAAACATTTTAAAGATTTCGGCTTCTTTTGGTTCCATCTTTTTTTCATACTTTCTTAAAGCATCAATATATTTTGTTTGTTCTCTGTGGGTCATATTTTACAATACTATTAATATATTTGGTTTCGAATATATAAAAAATCTGTGTGCCAATTAAACACTAAATTCACGTAATCATCAATTATTTGATTTCAGGTTTCGCAAATGATTATTTATAAGGATTTTTCACCAAAAATTTCTGTATTGATTCCTTCATACAACCGTGAAGAAATTTTAAAAAGAGCAGTGGAATCAGTATTAAACCAAACATTCAAAAATTTTGAACTGATAATTATTGATGACGGAAGCACAGATAATACATCATCAATGATTTGGGAATATCAGAAACAATTAGCCAACATCAGATATCTCCGGCATTCCAACCGGAAACTGCCTTTGACATTAAATGCAGGAATTCAAGCCTCTGCTTCTGAATATATTACATTTCTGGGAAGTGATGATGAATACAGAAGCAACCATTTGAAAACACGTTTGGAAATTATGGAAAACGATAAATCAGTTGACGTATTATACGGCGGTGTAGAAATAATCGGCAATCCTTTCGTAAAAGACAAAAATGATTTGAGCAAAAACATTCATCTTTCCGAATGCATTATTGGCGGAACATTTTTTGGCAAACGGAATGTTTTCTTAAATATGGAAGGATTTAACGATATTGAATACAGCGAAGATTCGGAATTTTTTGAGAGAGCATCGAGAAAATTTAAGTTTGTGAAAACAGACGCTCCAACGTATGTCTATTATCGTGACCTTCCTGATAGTATTTGTAACACGATTTAGTTTTGTGGAAACATAATTTGATATTATATAATTAAACGAATAATTTTCGAACAAATTAATTTACTTTTAATAGGAGAAATAATGAAGCAGTTTTTATTACTAATGGTGTTTTTTTCATCACTTATAATCGGACAGGAAATAATGGATTCCACAAAACAGAGTAATCAATCGGCAAAGTTTTTAACAAAGCAACAAAAATACGGATATGCTCTCGGTCTTGATTTGGGCACAAATTTCAAGATGCAATATATAGATGTTGATCTGGACGCATTGATGCTCGGAATTAAAGAAGGAATAGCCGGACAACGGAATTATATGTCGGAAGAAGAATTCAACAATACAGTTGATCAGTTTCAATCTGAACAAAGAGAACTATTTACAAAAATGAAAAAAGAAGTAAGCGATAAAAATAACGCCGAAGGACAGAAATTTCTTGATGAAAACAAAAAGAAACCCGGAGTAATTGCTTTGGCAAACGGTTTGCAGTATAGGGTTATCAAAAGCGGAAGCGGAGCTTCACCAAAAGCAACTGATAAAGTAACTGCCCATTATACCGGGAAACTGATTGATGGTAAAGTGTTTGACAGTTCTGTTGAGCGCGGACAACCTTTCACCACGGAATTGAACAAAGTAATAAAAGGCTGGACAGAAATTATTCAGTTAATGAAAGTCGGAGATAAATGGGAAGTGTTTATTCCTTCGGAATTAGCTTATGGTGAAAACGGTGCAGGAACCATTGAACCAAACTCAGTATTGATATTTGAAATTGAATTGCTTGACATTGGAGATAAAAAATAATACGGAATTTCAATTCATAATTTTTTGTATCGTATCATCAAACTTTAAAATATAATTTAATAATTGGGCTGTTCAAAAAGTCAATAATTGTCAGTCTGAGCCTGTCGAAGACTGACAATGCAATTTTATGAATTATTTTCGGGCTGTCTAAAAAGTATATTTTTGTGTCACACTTCGACTTCGCTCAGTGTGATACCGGATTTGTCATCCTGAGCTGCCTGCAGTAAACTTCCGGCAGGTAATCCTGCCTGACGGATAACCATAATAGAATAATTGTCATCCTGAACATAGTCGAAGGATGAAGAATTACGAATCTTTATTAGTTAATTATTGGAAAAGAAAAATCATCTGATTAAATTTTGATCGTTCTTTCAAAAGATTTACGGTGCAACTTGTTAAAAGGGAAATCGGTTTGAATCCGATACTGCCGCGCAACTGTGAAGGATATATCAGTCAGCATTATGTCACTGTCATTTTGATGGGAAGACGCTGATTTGAGTCCGAAGTCAGGAAACCTGCCGTAAATTACTAATTAATCAACCTTCGCGGGTGAGGTGATTTATAAATTGTCTGCATTGCTTTCAATTTTATTTTAACTCAACACCCTCGGAGTTACACTTTTAACAATTTATCAAAAGGAGTAACTTTGATGCGTTATTACCAGTTAATTTTTTTTCAGTTTCTTTTTTCATTATCGGTTCTTGCACAGCAGGAACAAATCAAATCTAAACTTAACGAAATAATTGTAACCGCAACACGTAATGAAACTTCAACAGATGAAGTCGCTAGTTCTTTTACAATTATTACTGCATCTCAAATGTCTAATTATCAAAAATCAAATGTCCTTGAATTTCTGAGAGACGCTGAAGGCATTGATATTACTCAGCAAGGCGGAACAGGAAAACTTGCCTCTGCATTTATCCGCGGCTCATCTCCTTCGCATGTGCTTGTGCTTATTGACGGAATAAAACTCAACAATCCAAGCTCGCCAAACAATGCATTTGACCTTTCAACAATTATGGTTGATTTTGTTGACCGAATTGAAATTGTTCGCGGACCTCAAAGCACTTTGTACGGCTCAGAAGCATTGGCGGGTGTAATTAATATTATCACAAAAGAAGGAAGCACTTCGCCGTATGTTTCGTTGATGACTGAAGCTGGCTCTGATAATTATCTTCGCGGAAATATAAGCTCAATGGGAAAAATCGCCGGATTAAGTTATTCAATTAATTTTTCCAAACTTCATACAGACGGATTTTCGGCAATAAGTTCAAAATATGGTAACAAAGAAAAAGATGCCGCTGACCTGACAAACGGTTTGTTTAATCTGACTTATAAACTTTCAGACAATCTTTCTTTAACCGGCGGATATGTTTTTTCAAATTCGAAAACCGATTTGGATCAATCCAATAAACTCGGTGATGACCCGAATTATACTTATGATTATGAAGAACACGTAATTAAAGGCGGATTAAATTCCGATTTGTTTGACGGCAAACTGCAATCGCGTCTTCTGATTTCCTCTTCAAGAAGATTTACAAATGCAATTGACAAAGAAGATGCTGCTCATTCAGGAATGTCTTCTTCAAATTATACTTTGGGTAAACGTTCGACAATAAATTTCCAAAATGTTTTGTCATTTTTGGAAAATCAAAAAATCACACTCGGTTTTGAAAGTGATAATGAATCTGCAGAAACATCATACCGAAGCCAAAGTCAATGGGGACCTTATTCAAGCGTCTTTCCGTTAAAGGAAAATTCCAATCTTGCTTTTTATTTTCAGGACCAAATCAGATTTATGAATTCATTCTTTGTAACTGCAGGAGTCCGATTTGACAAACATAAAATGTTCGGAAACGAAACAACTTACCGTATTGCTCCTGCTTATATAATTTCTGCAACACAGACAAAAATCAAAGCAACATACGGAACGGGATTCAAAGCACCTTCATTATTTTATCTTTACGATCCATTGTTTGGCAATAAGAAATTGCAGCCCGAGAAAAATTCCGGTTTCGATTTTGGTTTTGAGCAATATTTGTTTTCATCTGATTTTTCATTCGGAGTGACATACTTTAATTTGGTATATAACAACATGATTGGTTTTGATCAAAACTTCAAAGCAATCAATATCAACAAGGCAGAGACGAAAGGTGTGGAATTATTCGCTTCATATTCAGCAGGTAATTTGAGCATGAAACTTAATTATACTTATTTGAATGCGATTGACAAATCACCGAACATTTTGAAATCAGAACAGAAATTAATCCGCCGCCCGAATCACAAGACTTCGTTTGATTTTACATATAAAATTACCGGCAACATTTCATTCAGTTCATTAATAAGATTTATTGGTGAAAGAGAAGATGTTGATTACTCTGCATTTCCCTCTCAGCGAGTAAAACTTCCTTCGTATTTGTTGTTTGATTTTGCAGTCGGTTATCAGTTGTTAAATTCACTGAAGCTGACAATGAGAATGGAGAATGCTTTTGACAAAAAGTATGAGGAAATTTTATTTTACGGAACTCAGCGAAGAGCTATATTTATAGGTGCCAATTATAATTTCGGGTTATAAAATATATTACTCACGTTAAATTTGCGATCCGTCTCCGTCAATTGAGGAATGACTGAGACGGTTCACAATAATCATAATGCTCCTCATTCTATTGTTTTATCTCTTCAATATCATCTTCTTCGTTTAAGTAAATGAACCGGTTTTTAATGTGTAAAAATCCACACTGCTTGATGGATGAAGCAATCTGAAATCAAACAGATATCAATGAACAACTACCGAGAAGGAATAAATTTCACATTATGCAAATCGTTAAAATTATTTTGTGATTTTTTGTTTTAAGTTTATTTTCTTTTCGGTCTGTACATATCCGTTGCATGTCCATAGAACAATTCCGCAGCAAACATTAGTGTTTCAGACAAAGTAGGATGAGGATGAATAGTAAATTCCAAATCTTTTACAACAGCACCCATTTCAATTGCAAGCGTACCTTCAGCAATCATATCACCGGCACCAACACCGACAATTGCAACGCCCAAAATTCTTTCTGTTTCCGGTTCAATAATTAATTTGGTTAATCCATCATTTCGGTCAAGTGTTGTTGCACGTCCGCTGGCAGCCCAAGGAAACTTAGCAATTTCGACTTTGATTCCCTTTTCTTTTGCCTCAGTTTCTGTTAAACCAGACCATGCAATCTCAGGATCTGTAAATACAACTGCCGGAATCGCATTTGGTTCGAAAACGGTTTTATGTCCAAGAATTGCTTCGACTGCTGTTTTCCCTTCTGCAGAAGCTTTGTGTGCAAGCATCGGGTTTCCGACAATATCGCCAATTGCTGAAATATTTTCATCATTTGTTTTTAACTGATTGTCAACAACAACAAAACCACGTTCATTTGTTTTTACATTTGTGTTTTCGAGTCCAAGTCCTTCTGTCACCGGTCTTCGCCCGATAGAAATGAGAACTTTATCGAAAGTCTGTTCTGCTTCGGTTACCTTTGCACCTTCGAGTTTTACCGTAACAGAATCACCATTGTTAGTTAATTTCACAACTTTTGTTTCGGTATAAATATTTTTCAATTTTGTTTTAATTCTTTTCTCAAGCACTGCCACCAAATCCCGATCTGCACCAGGTAAAATTCCGGGAAGCATTTCTACAACCGTAACTTCACTTCCTAAAGATGCATACACAGTTGATAATTCCAAGCCGATATATCCTCCGCCAATTACCAGTAATTTTTTGGGAACATCATTCAGTTCGAGTGCGGAAGTT